>CAZOIA010000023.1:0-41768 GCA_964579675.1 uncultured Planctomycetales bacterium
GGCAGGACGCTCTTTCGTGGGACCGCTGGGACCTGCCATGGAGTTCCTGTGAACCAGCCCAACACAAGTGGGACCGGTCCTACCTGGTGAACCGGGGCAAGAAGGTGCGGGCGTACCGGGCCAGGAACGCCCACCTGTTGCCGACGCTGGATTACAACGCCTCCTGGTCTTGGGACCGCAGCGAGCGAACGTATTCCTGTGGGCCTTGGCGTGATACCACTAACGGCGATACCCGTTGGCAGGTAAGGCCCCGTGAGGACGGCAAGTTTGAGGTGACGGTCTTCAAGCGTGACGCGAAGGGCGACTGGAAACAGGACAAGCAGAGCACGAGCGACGGAGGTGGGTTCTGGCCCTTGGCGGCTGAGCATGTGCAGGACTGGGAAGCATACGTTCGCCGCGTGGTGACGTTCCTTCGCCGATCGCGGTACAAGGTCGAGTACTTCCAGATCTGGAACGAGGCCCATCCGCTCAGCGGCTTCTGGGCCGGGGACATGGACGTGTACATGCAGCGCGTCCATCTGCCGGCCGCGAAGATCATCCGCGAGTTGGGCGGCAAGGTGGTCTACGGTGGTTGGCCCTGCTGCGGAACCTTGGGCGAGTTCGTCTCCCTGTTGGACAAGCACAAAGCATGGGATGGCATCGACGTGCTGGACGTCCACTATTTCCCGCTCTCGTCGTGGCAGTACCTGTACGATGCAGCCAGGGAACGTGGTTACCGCGACAAGGCCATCTGGCAAACCGAGATCGCCTTTACCGACGACCCCGGATTCGTCGGCAACAGCTACCCCCGCTTCCTGCACTGGGCTCTGACACACGACTGGAACCGGCCGGACAAGTACAAGCTGTTCTTCTTCGCCTATTGGTCGCCCGACGACCCCAAGGCTTACGGGTACCATCGGACCTACTACAGCGGCAAGGAGCTGTCGCATCACGGCGTGAGCGTTCAGACGCTCGGCGATCTGCTGGCCGGCCGGGGGCTTCGTGTTTATGGCCCGGTGGTCAGCAGCCCGCCCCTCAAGGCCGAGATCGACGAGCGGCTCAGCAGCCTGGAGGCGTTCTCCGTGAAGAACCGGACCGTCGTGGCAGTGCACCTGTCCGAGAACAACACGGCCAGCATCCTGACCGATTGGAATGATTCCCTGGACTCGATGCATCTGAATCATGGCGAGCCCGGGATCACGCTGACCCTGCCCCGTATCACGCCAGCACAGGTGGCCAAGATCGAGCGGTGTGACATCGCGAATCAGCGTCTCGATCTGACCGAGGCGGCCCGGCCGGGCACGAACGGCCAGGGCCTGACCGTGCCGGTCCCGATCCGTGACGTGGCCGAGAGCCCCGCTCGCGACTGGAACAAGAAGGCGAGCAAAGCCAGGACGTTCTACGTGGTGTTCCGCCTCCGCGCCGGCGATTCGCCTGGCCGGCGCGGAACGTGAGCACGCCGGCACCCCCGGATGCGAGTTGTCGGCGCGGGCTGGTCAAAGGCGCGACGGCCAGCCCGCCTGCCGAGGGATTACCCATGCCGGATCGACCTGAGCCGTTCGGAGAAGCAGACGCATCGTTGCCTCCCGTTTTCCTGAAGAAACTTGACTTCCAACTGCGCATTCATGGACCAGGCTTGCCCAGCGTGTGGGCCATTGGCATCGCCATGTTGCCGGTTCTGTTCGGGCAAAGGCCGTGCCCGGCTGCCGAGGGCGAGCCGGCGGAAATGATCCGGCACCAGTATGCCTGCGGTCCGAACGGCATGGATCTGGAAACCCTGCGAGGCTGCGGTATCACCCTCCTGAGCCATCTCCCCGGCTTCCGCGACAGGGACGCGATGGAGCGCTATATCGCCCGAGCACACGCCCTCGGTATCAAGCTGTTGCCGTATACCTCCCCGGAGAAGGCCTGGTCCGTGGACACGCCCGAGCGCCTGGGCCGATTCATGAAGCATCACGGCGTCAATGGGCTTCTCTACTACAAGGCCGTGGATCCAGGCCTGCATCCCGAATGGATCCTCATCGACGAGCAGGGACGCCCCTCACCACGATACGGGTCCTGGGAACAGGACGCGGCCGGCCAGTGGAAGGTGAACTGGACCGTGTGGTATGCCCATGGGCAGAGGTTCGAGCGCAACAACGACGTCAACCTCGACTCCTGGTACATGTGCTCGAGCGCCGAGGGCTACATCGACGCCGTCGAACGCGGCATCCGGGCCGTCATGGACGTGGGTTTTGACGGCGTGTTCCTCGACAATACGTACGAGGATCGGCTGGCACTGTGCCGGGGTCCGGAGTTCGGCAAGCACAAGCACGAGCCTGCCGGTCACAATACGGACAAGACCTACGTCGAAGTCGCCCGGCGTGTCTACGAAACGGTCAAGAGCTACGGCAAAGACAAGATCGTCCTACTGAACGACGGCACGCACGATGTCTATAAGCCGATCCGCGACGGCTGCATGTACGAGAGCTACATCAACAACTTGGCCCGGCGCGAGGGCCCGGGCCATTGGGACACGATCCTCAAGTTGGCCCGCAGGCACAACGACGAAGCTGAGCACAACCGGTTCGTGACCGCACTGAGCTACCTGGACAACTCGCCCTATCCCGCGAAGGATGATTGCTTCTACACCTACGCCTGTGCCCAGCTTTCGGGCTTCAAGTGGTCGGCCAGCAGCCGCCGGCTGGACATCGTTCGCCTGCTCTACCGGGCGCGTCTCCTCGTGCCGGCCGGGGCCATGCAGGAACAAGGCGGCCTGTGGTATCGTTACTATGACCGCGGGCTGGTGATCGTGAATCCCGACCGCCGACGCGAGACAGAGGCAGAGACAGAGGCGGAGGCGGAGGTATGGCTCCCCGTGCCCGCCTCGGTCGAGGTGCCTGTCGATCTGTACACGGGACGGCGACTGAGGGTAAAGGACGGGCGCATGCTGGTGCGCGTCGGGCCCGGCGCAGGACGGGTCATCGTGGAGCTATCGGAGGCTTCGCGAGACTACCTGGCCGAATGCGCGACGACCCTGGTGCGCGACGGCCAAGCGGTCGCCACCATCGTGCTGGCCGAGCGCCCGACGTGGGCGGCGCGGTTCGCGGCCGCGGAGTTGCAGCTCCACGTGCAGAAGATCACCGGGGCGCTCTTGCCCATCGCCCTGGGCGACGAGAAGGCGAGCGGCACGCGCATCCTCATCGGGCCCAGCGCGGCCACAAAGCAACTGGGGCTTGGCGGCGACGACCTGAAGGACCAGGAGTACCTTGTCCACTTCCTGCCCGACGCGATCGTGCTCATGGGCAAGGACAAGGCCCAGCCGGCCCCGTCGCCGGGTGCGAGCGCGCCGGCCGACGCAAGCGGCGCAGCCCCGTCCGTGCCGCCGCCGGGCCTGTTTGACGAGCAGGCCACTTGCTATGCCGTGTACGACTTCCTGGAGAAATGCTGCGACGTGCGCTGGTACGGTCCCGGGGCGTTGGGCCTGGTCTGTCCGAGGAAGCGGACGCTCACGGTCAACCCTATCGAGGTGCGCCGGCGGCCGGCCCTGCTCTACCGCGAAGCGTCGCCGCCAAACGGATGGGGCATCGGCCGGCGGCTCTGGGGCGAGCCGGACCAGCGCGAGGTGCAGCTCTTCTGGCGGCGGCTGCGCGCCGGCGGGCAGCAGTACGAATGTAACCATTCCTTCGACGGCTACTACGACCGGTACTGGGAGAAGAACCCGCAATGCCCGCAGCTCTTCGAGGCGACCCATCCTGACTGGTTCGCGCAGGGCTACGCGGGCCGGCCGCCGCAGATGTGCTACACGAACGAGGGCTTTATCCGGCAGGTCATCCAGGACGCACGCGATTACTTCGACGGCAAAGGCCTCAAGCCGGGCGCCAAGGCCGCCGGCGATTCCTTCGCGCTCGTGCCCATGGACAACAACCGGTACTGCCAGTGCCCCACGTGCCAGGCGCAGATGATCCCTGACGAGGCGTCGAAGGACCACTTCACGCGCGGCGTCGCCAGCGATTACATCTTCGGTTTCGCCAACAAGGTCGCCCGAGCCATCAGGGAGAGCCACCCGGACAAATCCCTGGCCACGATCGCGTACTACGATTACGCCTACTACCCGCAGAAGGTCCGCCTCGAGCCGAACATCTCCGTGCAGCCATGCCTGCACGTGCGCAACTGGTGGGCGCCGGCCATGGAGCGCAACGACATGAAGGTCTACCGCGCTTGGGTCGAGAAGGAGAGGAATCGGCCGATCTACCTCTGGCTCTACTACTGCTTCCCCGAAGAGGCCGCCGCCAATCGCAAGGGCCACTGCTTCCCCGGCTTCTTCGCCCACACGGCCGCCCGGCAGATCAAGATGTTCGCCAGGGACGGCATCCGCGGCGCGTTCCTCAACGGTTTGGGCGAGCAGGTGGATACCTACGTTACCTTCAAGCTCTTCGACGACCCGACGCTTGACGTAGACCGGCTGCTCGACGAGTTCTTCACCCGCTACTACGGGGCAGCGGCCGGGCCGATGAAACAGCTCTACCTGAGCATCGAGTCCATCTACTCAGCCCCAGCCAACTATTCGGAGGAGGTGCGCACCGCCAATCGCCACTTCCACCAGACCGAGGAGATGGCCTGGAAGTACCTCGGCACGCCTGAGCGCATGGCTGACCTGGGCCGCCTGATGCAGCAGGCCAAGGCCGCTGCCGCGACCGACATGGAGAAACGCCGCGTCGCCCTGTTCGAGGACGCCGTCTGGAAGTACATGGTGGAAGGAAAGGGGTCGCGTTGATTAACAACCCTGCTGCACCACGTGTTTCGTGAAGGAGATGACATTGTGAAGGTTGCACGACACTGTTGGGTTGCCCTTGCATCGGCGATGGCAGCGTCTTTCTCTGCTCCCTTTGTCGGGGAAACTCCGGCCGCCGAGCCGCTGCCGGTCAAGCGCGTTCGCCTCACCGTGGAGGAGTCCGGCGGCGTGGACCGCATCGCCTGGCCCGTCACGCAGGGCGTACCGTTTGGCGAGGGCGATTTTCCGGTCGACACACCGGCCCGGGTGGTGCTGGAAGATGGCAAGTCGCTACCTCCCCAGACACTGTGCCTGGCGACCTGGAGCAAGGACCGCAAGTTCGTCAAATGGCTGTTGGTGGATTTTCAGATTGACCTGAAAGCCAACCAGACGCGGCAAGTGTATCTGGAGTACGGCCCCGCGGTCCAAGCTCCCGAGCCGACAACCGCGCTGACCGTCACTCATCCCGAGAACGACAAGATCCTTCGGGTGGATACCGGCCCGATGCAATTGGAGTTGCGGACCGATAGCGCGGACTTCTTCTCCGCTTGCCGCGTTCGGACCGAGAACGGGTGGCGTGACCTGCTGAGCGGCAAGCCCGGGGCGCATCTGTACATGACCGATCAGGAGGGCCGGCGTTACCAGTCAAACCAGAGTCGTGAGCTACCGAAGATCCAGGTGGAAGACGCCGGCCCCCTGCGGGCCAGCGTCTGCATTCGCGGCCGGCACGCCTCGGCCGACGGCCAATCGTTCTGCCCGTACGTCCTACGCATCCACGCGTACGCCGGCAGGAGCGACCTTCGCGTCTATCACACCTTCGTGTTCACCGGTGACGCCGATAGACACGAATTCACCGAGGTGGGAATGAACTTCCCAGTGGACCTCGGCGGAGACGTGAAGATAGCTTTCGGCGGCAGCGCAGGTGCCCACGAAATCACCGCGGGCAAGACGGCCCTGTTCCTGCAGACCTCCGACCTTGAGTACATGGTCAGCAGGGACGGCGAGGCATTCGCCCGGGGCGATAAAAACAGCGGCTGGGCGAGCCTTTCCGGCCGAGGGGGATCGGTGATCGTGGCCCTTCGAGACCTCTGGCAAGAGTATCCCAAGGGCATCGAGCTGACCGCCGGCCGGATGGACCTGCAGTTCTGGCCGAAGGCCTACGGTGAGCGCCTGGTCTTTCGCACCCCCTGGGACGAGGAGGCGATCTTCTTTAACCGCACCCGCAGTGAGGAGCAGGTAAAAAAACTCCTGGCGGCCCGGCCCACCGCGCCGCTGAACCTCAAGAGCTTCGCCATATTTAACGAAGACGATCTGATCTGGGTGGAGGAGATGCTCCGGAAGTACGCCCCCGAGCGCACGGCTTCATACAATGACACCGGCACGTTTGACGGCTACGGGGCGGCCAAGACGCATGAGTTCGTCCTTCGCCTTTCGCCGCGGGCGGCTCCGGCGGAGGCGTGTGAGGCCTTCGGCCGATGCGTCCAGGAGCCGGTGGTCGCCCCGGCTGACCCGGCCCACACCTGCGCCACCGGGGCTCTCCGGCATGCCTACCATAGGGGCGATCCGATGTTCCAGGACGTGGACGCCGGCCTGGACGCCCTGGTGGAAACGGTGATCCTCGAGCCCCGCCGGCTGTGCCGGCGCTATGGCATGTGGACGTGGGGCAGCCTGATGTGCAGCCATGCCAGCGGCGTCACTTATGTCTACCGCTACCACAAGAACAACGGCACGCCGATGATCGCCTCCAAGTACATCGGCCCGTACAACAACGAGTCCAACGACCAGGTGTGGAACGTGTGGTTCAACTTCGTCCGCACCGCCAATCGGGAACACTTCCTCCTGGCCGAGTCGGTGAGCGAGCAGATGGCCGACGTGGCGATCTGCCACGCGGGTGGGGCCAAGGGTTTGATGCATTACCACAACGCCCACCACTGGAGCGGCGGGCACAGCCCCTCGCACACGCTGATTGGGGGAATCATGCTCCACTACTACTTCACCGGCAACCGGCGCATGCTGGAGATCGCCCGGGAGGTGGCGGACTGGGCGGTGCGCAGGCAGGAGCCGTGCGGGATCGTCAGCAATCGCCATCTGCTGTTGACGCGCGAGTTCGCCTCTCCACTCCTGTGCGTACTGGACGTCTACCAGGCGACCTGGGAGGAAGCATACGGCCGGCTGGCCAAGCGGAGCCTCACCTGGCTGCTGCGGACGCAGGAAACGCCGGGCACCCTTCCCGCAACCGTTTTCACGCGCGGCGAGAAGGGGGACGAGGCCTGGGTGATCCCGGGCAATGAGCCGGGCCATCACGGCAGCACCGTCTACCCAATCTACTACGATGCGTATCGCCTGTTCGACAGCGAGTTGCTGCGAAAGACCATTCTCGCCGAGGCCGACCAGCACGTCTTCAAGGGCGCCGTGCACAACTACTTCACGGCAGAGATGGCCGAGAAGATGCTCCCCGATCCGGTGGATCTGTACCGGGTGGACGACCGCTGGTACTGGTGCCACTGGATCCATCCGCAGTTTATCGGATATGGTAATCCCATCGTCTGCGTGGCCTACGACATTACTGCCGATCCCCTCTACGCCGCCTGGGCCGACTATATACTCCACGAGTACTTCGTGGACCGGGCGGAGCGGGTCAAGAACCTCGCTCCTTTCAAGTTCACCTATACGTGCTTCGCCCAGCCGATCTCGGCCCTGATGCAGATCGTTCACGATGCCGCGACAAGAGACCCTGAAGCGTTCAGGAAAGCCCGGGCCGAGTGGAGGCGCCGGCGCGAAGCCAACGGCGTGCCGTTGTACACCGGCCCCCACGACTGGCTGCCCCGAGACCAGGCGCACTTTGACGCCGGGGGGCGCGTGCTCGGGGCCGAACTGGTCCGGCTGAAGGGGCGGCCCCGGGACGAACGGGACCGCACGCCCAGGTCGATCGGAAGAATCTCGCCTGATGAGGAGGATCTGACAAAATGACTGATGAGGTGTCGTTTGAGATGGCTCATTGTCCGATCTGCGGGCTGGCACTGCTCTTGATGCTCTCCGGCTGCGCGGCCCGCCACGCGGGCCCGTGGGACCTGCCGGCGCTGACCAGGCCACCGCGCATGGAATGGGGTGATCAAAGAGGTCCGGTCCGGGGGCTCTACTACGAAGGCGAGCCCTACGCCGGCCATGGGACGCGCGTATTTGCTTACTACGGCGCACCGGATGACGTCACCGACAAAGTACCCGCGATGGTACTGGTGCACGGCGGCGGAGGTGAGGCGTTCGCCGAGTGGGTCGAGCTGTGGGTCCGACGAGGTTACGCGGCGATGGCGA
Source organism: uncultured Planctomycetales bacterium (assembly GCA_964579675.1). GTDB lineage: Bacteria > Planctomycetota > Phycisphaerae > UBA1845 > PWPN01 > CAZOIA01. Next base: position 8,045 of record CAZOIA010000023.1, read on the forward strand.
TGGACCTGTCCGGGCGCGGCCCCGACGGCGAACGGCTGCCGGACGGCGGACCCGATCAGGGTGACGCGCGGGAGATTGAGAAGTTCCACCACATCGCGCGGGGCGTGAAGGAGGCCTGGCCCTATCATGCGGTGGCGAACGTGATCCGGGCCCATTCCCTGCTGCGGACTCTACCGGAGGTTGCTCCTGGTCGCATCGGGATCACGGGCATTTCGTGGGGCGGCTACGTGACGTGCATCGTGGCCGGGCTGGATGATCGGTTCAGGCTGGCGGTCCCCGTTTATGCCTGCGGATTCCTCCACGAGAACAGCGAGTGGCTGAAGACCTTCGCCCGGATGTCGCCGCGCCACCGGCAGCTTTGGATCGACAATTACGACCCCTCGCGGTACCTGCCCGACTGCCGCATGCCGATCCTGTTCGTTACGGGCACCAACGATTTGGCCTACCCGCTGGACAGCCATCAGAAAAGCTACCGCCTCGTGCGCGGCCCGCGGACGCTGTGCGTTACGGTCGGGATGCCGCACAGCCATCCCGCGGGCTGGGCACCGAAGGAGATCGGTATCTTTGCCGATTCCGTGCTGCGCGATGGCAAACCGCTGGCCCGCTTCGAGAACGTAAGCCGCCACGGGCGCGACGTGATCGCTCGATTCGAGGCTGCCGTCCCCGTCAAAGAGGCCGCCCTGCATTACACCACGGACGTCGGCCCCTGGGCCGAGCGCGAATGGCACACGCTGCCGGCCCGGATTCAGGACGGGCACGTCCAGGCGAAGCTGCCGCCCGAAACGGAAAAGGGCATCGTCTACTTCCTGACCGTCACCGACGAACGGGGCGCGGTCGTATCGACGGAACACGATAGCGAGGGGTAACAGGGAAGGTGAGAACGATGAGAATCCCACAACCCGGCGAAGCGTTCCGAACCGCCTCGCGGGTTGCAGGAGGTGAAATCGACGGCGTGGAGATAAACGAGTGATCTGGGAAACCTCGGTTAAGGAGATCGCTGAAATGAGTGGTATGACACGAAGACGGTTCCTCGAACAATCGATGTTCGCCGCCGCCGCGGCAACCGGCCCCCTCGACAGGGTTCTCGGTGCGGAGACGGAGGCGGACAAGGGCAAGAAGGCCGGGCCGAACCAGCAGATTCGGATCGCCTGCATCGGCTTCCACGGGCAGGGCGGAAACCACATCAAAGCGTACCTCGACATGCAGGACGTCACCGTTGCCGCCTTGTGCGACGTGGATTCCAACCTGTTTGGCGGCGCCGTCGAGATGATCACCAAGACCGGCAAGCCCAAGCCCAAGTGCGTCCAGGACCTCCGGCACGTCTTTGACGACCAGTCGATCGACGCCGTCTCGATCGCCACGCCCAACCACTGGCACTCGCTCGCGGCGATCTGGGCGATGCAATCGGGCAAGGACGTCTACGTGGAGAAGCCGGTCAGCCACAACGTCAGCGAGGGCCGACGGATGGTCGAGATCGCCCGCATGCTTGGCCGCATCTGCCAGGCCGGCACGCAATGCCGCTCGAACAAGGGCATGAACGAGGCGATCAAGTACGTCCAGTCGGGCACGATCGGCAGGGTCCGGCTGGCACACGGCCTGTGCTTCCGGGACCGCCGCAGCATCGGCATCGCCGGCGGCGAGCAGCCCATCCCGGAGGGCATCGATTACGACATCTGGCTCGGCCCGGCTCCCAGGAAGCCGCTGACTCGCAAGAGGCTCCACTACGACTGGCACTGGTTCTGGGATTACGGCAACGGCGACCTCGGTAACCAGGGTATTCATCAGATGGACATCGCCCGCTGGGGCCTCAACAAGGATCGACTCGCCAACAGCGTCATCAGCCTCGGCGGCCGCTTCGGCTACAAGGATGACGGCGAGACGCCCAACACCGAACTCACCGTGCTGGACTATGGTGACAGCCAGATCGTCTTCGAGGTTCGGGGACTGAAGACCAGGCCCATCAAGGGCGCCACGGTCGGCGTGATCTTCTACGGAACGCAAGGATACGTCGTGTTGACGAAGTACACGGGCGGGGCCGCCTTCGACCTCGACGGAAACAAGGTCAAGGAGTTCAACGGCGGCGGCGACCACTACCGCAACTTCATCAACGCGATCAGAAGCCGCAAGCGCACCGATCTGAACGCCGCTATCCTCGAGGGACACATCTCCAGTGCTTTGTGCCACCTCGGTAACATCTCCTATCGGCTCGGCAAGGATGAGCCCTTCAGTTCGCAGGGCAAAGCGTTTGGAGACAACAGGGAGGCGTACGAGATCTTCGCCCGGACGCAGGAGCATCTCAAGGACAACGCGGTTCCGCTGGACAGCACGAACTACCGCGTGGGCCGGAAGCTGACCATCGACCCGAAGACCGAGAGCTTCCCCGGCGACCGCGAGGCGAACGCCCTGCTCACCCGCAAGTACCGCGAGCCGTTCGTGGTGCCCGCCTCGGTGTAACCGCAGGTGATGTGAAAGAAACCGCGGCGGCAACGGAAAAGGGCGTCGTCGGTAGCCTGACCGTCACCGACGAACGGGGCGCGGTCGTATCGACAGAGCATGAGGAAGTTCAGCCGTATCTGTAAGGCGGGTGAATTGGTTACGGAGCGCATACATGAATGGCGGCAGTCGTTTCCAACTGTTCGGGTCGAGTCCATCCGGGCCCCGCGGAAGGAGTCCGTCCAATCCTCTCGTGGGCCCAGAAGAAGGTGATTCAGTGCTCAAGATCAACCGATTGCTCGCAACTGGAGCTGTTCTTGCGGTGCTTCTGATCTCGAGTTCGTTCGGGGCGCAAGGTGAGACACCCGCATTCCCGAATGCCGCGGGCTTCGGGACGGACACACGTGCCGGGCGTGGCGGTAAGATCATGCGTGTCACGAGCCTTGATGCCGAGGGACCCGGCTCCCTTCGTGCCGCACTTCAGGCAGCGGGACCACGGATTGTGGTCTTCGAGGTGGGCGGCATCATTGACCTGAAGAAGAAGTCGCTGGTGATTTCGCAGCCATTCCTGACGCTTGCCGGCCAGACGGCGCCAGCCCCCGGGATTACCGTCATCCGCGGCGGCATCTACATCAGAACGCACGACGTCCTGATACAGCACCTTCGTGTCCGTCCCGGAGATGCCGGTCAGCCAAGGCGAAGCGGTTGGGCGCCGGACGGTATCTCCGCCTCTGGCGGGGATGCCTACAAGATCGTCATTGATCATTGCTCGGTCAGTTGGGCGGTTGACGAAAACCTGAGCGCCTCAGGCCCCCGCGGGGGCGGACCCGAGGCGCTCAGGCCCCGCAGAATCACGGTGAGCAACTGCATCGTCGCAGAGGCCCTTGACAATGCCTCTCACAAGAAGGGAAGCCACTCGATGGGATACCTTGTCCATGACTGGTCTAGGGAGATTGCCGTCATCGGCAATCTGTTCACTCACAACGCCAGGCGAAACCCATACTTCAAAGCCCACACGACGGGCGTCATCGTCAACAATGTCATCTACAACCCCCGATCGGCCGCTATCGACCTGGGGTACCCGGACAGTGAGTGGAGCGAAGATGAATTCAAGCCTCGCAACCCCCGGGTCAGCATTGTTGGAAACGTCCTTATCCATGGTCGGGACACCACAAGCGGACTCCACGCCCGGGACGCCAAACTTGCCCTTGTCGATTCAACTTTCTCTGAAGGCGACGCCTATTTGGAAGACAACCTTGCCTTCGGCAAGGACGGCAAGCCGGTGCCAACTTTCACTGCGAGAATCAACCGGCTGGAAGATCGGCCCGTGTGGCCCCAAGGGCTGAAGCCACGACCCTCCGGGGATGTGGTCGAGGAAGTGATGCAGAATGCGGGTGCCCGTCCCCGGGATCGAGATGCAACGGACAAGCGAATCATTCGGCAACTCCAAGACCGGGAAGGCCGAATCATCGATAGCCAGAACGACGTCGGCGGCTATCCGGAATCAAGGATCGCACGAAGGAAGCTGGACGTGCCCGAAGGAGACGTTGAGTCCTGGCTGGGTGAGTTCACGGTTGAAGCGGAAGGGACAGTGCGCCAAGAGCGCATCTCGAGGCCGTGAGATCACACCGGCGAGATGCCGGTGCCGCACAGGTCCTGGGACGCGCTCCAGGCGGGCTTGTTCAGCCTTGATTCCGCGACGGCACGTGCGGCCCCTCATGATCGGTTTTCGTCCGGTCCGAAGTTCTGGACTTCTCGACGGAACACGATGCGGCAACAGCTTGACGAGGAAATGCGCCGCCTGCCGATGTCCTGGCCAGATCAATGACGTTCCATACCCCCGAGGTCACGAAGTGAGCACAACCCGACACCCAGAGCCACAGAGCGATCGATTGATGTCCATCGACGCCCTGCGCGGCTTCGACATGTTCTGGATTATTGGTGGACATGGTCTTGTGCTGTCGATTCTGGCTCTGCTGATGGATCCGCTACCCGAATGGCTCAAACATCAGTTCGGGCATGAGCCGTGGGAAGGTTTCACGGCCTGGGATCTGATCATGCCCCTGTTTCTGTTCATCGTCGGGACCTCGATGCCGTTTGCCTTCACCAGGCGCCGCCGTCAGGGCCAGACGACCGGGGCTCTCTATATACGCATGTTGCGCCGCGTGGCGGTCCTGTTTGTCCTGGGCATGATGGTCCAAGGCAACCTGCTCGCGTTCAAGCTGGACGACCTCCACGTTTTCTCTAACACCTTACAGGCCATCGCCGTCGGCTATCTGGTGGCGGGGCTTGCCCTGCTTCATTTGCCGATCTTGGGGCAGTTGCTCCTCACCATCGGCCTCCTCGTGGCCTACTGGGCCTGCATGATGTTCGTCCCCTTCGGGGACCATCCGGCAGGGACGCTGGAGGAAGGCGCGAACCTTGCCCTCTACATCGATCACCTCGTCCTGGGGCGCTACGAGGATGGCACGACCTACACCTGGGTGCTGAGTGGCCTCGGCTTTGCCGCCACGGTCCTGATGGGCGTGTTGTCCGGCCACATCCTGCGACTGGACAAGCCGCCGGCCAGACGAGCCGGGTGCCTTTGCGCCGCCGGGTTGGGGTGTCTGCTCGCCGGCTGGCTTTGGAGCTTCCATTTCCCGATCAACAAGCACATCTGGAGCAGCTCAATGGCCTTGTGGGCGGGGGCATGGAGCTTCCTTCTCCTGGGAGTTTTCTATCTGGTCATCGATGTCTGGGGTTACCGGCGTTGGGCGTTTCCATTTGTCGTCGTGGGGATAAATGCGATTGCGGCGTACATGGCTTGGCACTTGATCAGCTTTCGCCCCATCAGCGATCGCCTGCTAGGCGGCTTGGCCGGGCATTTGAGCGAGCACAGAGCATCGTGTCTCCTTGCCGCCGGGCCGTTCATGATTCTCTGGCTGATACTGTTCTACATGTACCGCAATCGTACGTTTCTCAAAGTCTAGGCTCACCACTGCCCTCAGCCCGCCTCCTTGGGGGCCGCAGCGAAAACAGAACGCCACGGAGTTTCCCATGGGGGCCGCGCCCCACACTGAGCTTGCCTAGGGCATATGCCAGCGGACGACCTCGGTGACGGTCGTTTCCGGCGGCTGCCTCAGGTAGGCGGTAATTGCATAGGATGTGATCAGGCTGCCGTCCGCAAGCTGCAACGTCACGGGCCAGCCGACGTAGATGTCGGCAGAGAGGGCCAACTGAATCGGACGATCGAGGTCCCAGAATTTGCCTTCATCCGTGCTGACGATTGCGTAGACGCCCCAGGGCAGATGGTAGTTGGAGTAGGTGGCCAGCACGCGGCCGTCCTTCAGCTCCGTCAAGTAAACGTGCACTTCGGCCGTGTTGACCATGGGCCGCGGTTTGGACCAATGCCCTCCCTCATCTAAGGATTCCGTAAGCACGGTATCCTCAAATCCCTCGCCACGGGTCCCGGGAATCTGTCGGCGCAGGGCGGCCAGAAGCCGGCCGCTCTTGAGCCGAATCGCTGACACTTCTCCGAATCCCGAGTAATTCCAGTCAACGATCCCTTCGGAAAACTGCCACGTTCTCCCGCCGTCCTTCGAGCGGCAGAGTTGCAGGTTCGGGCTCCCCTTGCCCTTGCTGCTCCAGCCGGATTCGAGCGCTCGAATCATCAACAAAGTCCCGTCCGGTTCTACGATCATGTTTCTCGGGTAGTCACTGCCGGGCAGGGTTTGCGTTTCCCAGGTTCGGCCGCCGTCCGCGGAACGGGCGATGTAGATTTCATCCAGTTTGGCCCCTGGGCCGAAGTAGTCCTTTTGTGCAGACAGCACCAGCGAGCCGTCGGGTAAGGCGGTCAGACTGGGCTCTTTCCCGAATAGGGGCGTTTTCCCGATTTCCTGCCACGTGAGTCCCTGGTCGGCGGATTCGTACACGGCTATGAGAAACCGCCTCCTGGCGGGATCCTTCGCATGATTGCTGTGGCAGACAGCCAGCACGAGGCTCCCTTTGGGCAGTATGGTCAGACCCGCTTTGTAATTGCCACGGGGGCCGATGCGCGTTCTGACGGCGTGCTGCCAGCGTAAGAAAGCAACCCGCTGCCGATCCTGACCGGTATAGCCCGTCAGTGATGACGTCGGGTATTTCCCGTAGTCGTAGCCCCCCAGCAAAACGGCATTTCTCTGTTGGTCCGGTTCCGTTCTGCCAACCGGCCGGGTTTCCTGGGCCCGCATCGAGAAACAGGGCATAGCCAGAACGCCCGCCCAGGCGAACAGCCATGTCAAGCCCGGGCTTCGGACGGGTTCGGAGGGTTTGAGGTAATTGATCAGTTTCTCCTTGGCTTTATACATGCCGTTGATGACCATCTCTTGCACTCCCCGTTTATGTGCTGCCAGGCCGACCAGGGAACGTAAGTCTATCGTCGTGGATGATTCAGTGTCAACCGACGGACTTTCGGCTGACCGATCGATGCCGTGGCCGAGGAGTGGCCTGTCGGCCTTGCCAGCCTTGATGGAGGCGGTCGCCGCCCGCCACTGGCGGGTACCCAACGCTGCGGGTCGTGCGTCTCTCCGCGAAGCCGCCAGAAACGGCCCAGGAACGCGAACGTGTGACCCACGTCGCGACGTTTCGGGCCGGCTGGCCCCTCGCTCGCCCCTCGGCCAAGAACGCCACGCTGCCCACGAGGACGCGTCTCGGGCAAAAACGCAACGCGATGCGGGGGATGCAACGGGTGAAACACCTCGCAGCGTGCGGGGAAGGACAGAACATTCGTGATTACGGCGGGTGAACGAATCTCGGACCGGAGCAACGCCCCGGTCGGACCCGAGGCGTTAGTGGAGGGATCGTGATGTGTTTTACGTGGATGGCGCGTCCTTCGTGCCTGGCTTGTAGACCGTGCGGCATTGCAGACACTCGACACGCTCGTCGTCGATCCAGACCAACTCGTCGCATTCGCGCTCGCCGCAATTGGGACAAGGGCAGTTACCGGCTGCTGATCGACCGGCGAACCTTCGACGCCTGCCAGGACATCCTCAACGGTCGCAACCGGCGCACGGGACACCCAGACATCATGCTCTCGGGGTGCGTCCTCCGCTGCGGGGTCTGCGACTACGCCATCACCGGCGAGCGCATCCGGCGCGAACTCCGCGACGGACAATGCAACACGCACGTCTACTACCGCTGCGGGAACAACCACCCCGATCCCGGCCACCCGAAGGTCCGGTGGCGAGAGGCCGACATGGACGCGGCGATCATCAAGGAGCTCGACACCTGCCGCCTGCCCACGCCCCGTCATAGCCAGTGGTTCCGAAATTCGCTCGTGGCCGCGTTCGACGATGTGGATGCCGCCCAGGCCCAGCGGAGAAAGACGCTGGTCAAACGGCGCACCGAGCTGGCCAACATGCAGGACCGGCTGCTCCACGGGTACCTGTGCGGGGCCATCGATGAGGGGACATTTCAGAGCAAGACGACCGACCTGAACGGCCAGTTGCAGGAGGTGGAAAGGTCGCTCCAGCGGTGCGGGGACATCGGGGCGGCTTGCGGGGACATGCACGCCTCGCGCGGGGACATCGCCCTGGCCGCCTTCGACTGGAGCCAGACGGCGCCCGAAGCGTGGCAGCGTTCAAAGATCGCCCAAAAACGCGTGATCCTCAACTCGCTATCTTTGAACCGTACCCTCAGCGCCACAAGTCTTTATGTACCAAATAGAAAGCCGTTCAGCTTCCTCGCCGAACGGCCCTCAATCCAGTCCAATCGGGGCGACTGGATTTGAACCAGCGACTTCCGGCTCCCAAAGCCGGCGCTCTAGCCAGACTGAGCTACGCCCCGTCAGCTATTTCTATTGAACCCGCGCCAAGGCACCAAGTCAATGCCCACTCCGAACAAAAGAAGAGGCGAGAGAACAGAAGAGAAAAGGGTCCGGAGTCTTTCTTCTCGAAAGCCAACATGGCAAGGGACATTCGCCTTCCCGAGGGAAGCGAAACATCCCCTTTTCACTCATGATCCTGCCCTCATCATTGCCTTCACATTCGCGTTCCCCTACGGTTCGAGTTCGCTCGCTCGGGCGAGACGGAATACCCACACAGGATCCATCCGGGGCGCCTACCCCTTCCAGGCCCGGACGGCGGCTGGCACCGGGGCTCTCGGCCGGTCCACCGGCCGGGTGGCCTGAACGGATGATTCCGGGTAGAGTCTCCGCGCGGAATGAGACGTTCGGGCCCGGGATTGAGTAGCGACTAGCGGAGATAGAGGGACGAGGCCTATGCACGGGGCGATCCGTCTCCTAGCCGTGTTGGGTGTGTTTGTGTATTGCGCACATCCCTCGGGCGCCCAAGGCACGGATACGAGGCCTGATGTGTCCGTGCGTGACCCGGACGCCGACGGTCTGGAGGACGCGTTGGAGGCGACGCTCGGCACCTCGTCCCAGTCACCTGACTCCGACGGCGACGGTCTTTCTGATTACGATGAGCACTGCAAGTACCGTACTGACCCCACCCGCGACGACAGTGACGGCGACGGCAAGCCGGACGGTGATTGGGGGGAGAGGCGGGAATACACCTACACGATTCGAGCGGTCTGCGAGATCAGGCCGCCTGCACGCCCGGATCTGATCGAGGATCTCTACCAGGATGCACGGCCCACCAGCCTCCCAGCCGCTCTCGAAGACGCTGCCGTGGTGGAGGTGCTGCTGTTTCCGTTTTCAAAGCCGCACATCTACGCCCAACCCTATCCCCGCAAGTCAATTCCCCAGGGGCTGAATGAATACGTCCAACCCACGGCTTCCATGAACTATTCCCGCGAGATGAAGCAGGAAGTGGCGCATCTCGTCGGCGAAGCGGCCACGGACGTCGAGGCCGTCAGCCGAGTACTCCGATGGATAGGCGCTCAGACACGGCTCGTTCGCCATGACCCCCATTGGGAGTTCCTCCAGGTCGTCGACAATCGAATCGTATGGCACAGGTCTCTTGGCAGTCCGGAGCAGGATCAACATTTCCTGGAGACCAACTTCCTTGCCGATTCCATGTTCAAGAACAGAGTCCATGGTACATGCAGCTCGCTGGCGATACTGCGCGGCGCCATGTTGCGTGCCGCGGGCCTGCCGACGCGCATCATTCAAACCCTGCCTCTGATCACCCGCTACACGGAAGACCCCGAGCCATTGGCCGAGCGCCTACGCATGCGCAGCATGGCCAAAGGCTATGACTGGGGCCCCGGGCGAGGAGGTGCCAATCACACCTACAACGAAGTCTATTTGAACAACCGGTGGATCAGGGTCGATGACTCGATCGGCACCGGACCTTTCGTTGGCGGGAAGCTGTTCGTGAAGGCGTACTCGATTCCCAGTTGGAGCAACCATCGCGAGGAGTGGAACGAGAAGAGGTGCTTTCGGGCTCTGGATGTGTCCGATGCGTACGCAGTCTACGGATCCGGGTCGGCGCTTCCTGACATGGCCGTCGAGGAAGCAGGGCTGACAGTCCGCAGGCGTCCGGATGGCCGGGCCGAAGCCAGAATCCTGATTCGCAACGAAGGGTATGGCCCCTGTCCGCAGTTTCGGGTCGATTTCTATGCCGGCAAGTCCAAGGCAAGCGGACGTTTGCTGAGCCGTCACAGCGCGGGCCCGATCATGCCGGGAGGACGATGGGGGGAGCTCGCCCCTGATCTCAAGCTTCTTCCTGAGGAGTGCGTCGTTACGGTCGTGATTGACCGAGATAACGAAGTGGATGAGGCGGACGAGACGAACAACGAAACCTCACGACGGGTCCCCGGCACCAGCGGAGACGGACCTCGCCGTTCAACCGCAACTCAGCCCGAATTAGAATGAATCCATTTCATCGATGCCCTGCGTCCGTCCCCACGATCAGCCGCGGACCAGGCGGGCCGGTCGCGATCACCCGAAGCTCGTCTGAGCTCTCACAAGTTGATACTGGGCAGCGACTTAATGCCGTTCTGCGTCGACCATCAACCGCTGGGGCCGTTCCACTTGGAATCCCGAACCGATTCGTAAGCTCTGCCAGGGCAATGCGCGGCGGAATAGCGTCGGGAGGACGGGAACTCCGAGTTCGGGGCGACCGGACACGGTTAGAGCCGTGTTGGTGAAGAGCCGTCGAGGACGGTGCCGGGAGGAGAGACCTCCAGGTCAATCGGGGAGGTGAGACTCGAGGCGATTGGATTTCCGAGCCGCCTGCGGCCGCATGGAATCCATCGCCGTGCTGGCTTCGCCATCACATCCGGCTTTGCCGGATTCCGCCATGCGAAAAGGGCTGACCCCGGCGGATCAGCCCTTTCCTCATGTCGGGGCGACTGTCGGAACTTTGAACCGTCCGAGGGCATCGGACCGTATGTCCAAGCGTTCCTGTGTCGGATCGAACCCCACGTGGTACAGATCCACCGCCTCCTTCAAGATGGAAGAGGAATGTCAGCCTTTGAGCGCCTCGATGAACTCCTCCGCGGTGACTCCGGCCTGACGCAAGGCGCTGCGAAGCGTGCCAACCGCTAGTTCCTTGTGAACGGGGACGACACAACCGGTGTCGCCACGGCGCAGAACCACATGGCTACCACGCTGCCGTACTCGATGGAACCCCAACTGTTCCAAGACGCCTATTGTCTGCTCACCGGAGAGTCTCGGGAGCTTAGGCATGTGAAGCGACCTCAAAAGTAGTTACCAGCGGACGTCCGGTTTCCTCGGCGGGGAATTCCTCCAGGTACAACTCCGTGGCCTCCTGAAGATTACGAACCGCCTCTTCAATGGTGGTTCCCTGGCTCACCGTGCCGACCTCGGGGCAGTCCGCGACAAACAGGTCGCCCTCTTTGTGGAGTACAGCGGTCAATACTCGGTTCATGTTCTCACCTCAGCATCATTATACCTTAGCGCGACTGATCGGCAATTGCCTTGCCCGACCGTGTCGGTTCAAACTCAGAGGCGACTGGCCAGACTTTGAACGGTTCGTAAATGCAAGAAACCGCCGGAGTTCCGACGGCTTCCTGCCTGTTGGATCGGGGCGACTGGATTTGAACCAGCGACTTCCGGCTCCCAAAGCCGGCGCTCTAGCCAGACTGAGCTACGCCCCGTCAGCTATTTCTATTGAACCCGCGCCAAGGCACCAAGTCAATGCCCACTCCGAACAAAAGAAGAGGCGAGAGAACAGAAGAGAAAAGGGTCCGGAGTCTTTCTTCTCGAAAGCCAACATGGCAAGGGACATTCGCCTTCCCGAGGGAAGCGAAACATCCCCTTTTCACTCATGATCCTGCCCTCATCATTGCCTTCACATTCGCGTTCCCCTACGGTTCGAGTTCGCTCGCTCGGGCGAGACGGAATACCCACACAGGATCCATCCGGGGCGCCTACCCCTTCCAGGCCCGGACGGCGGCTGGCACCGGGGCTCTCGGCCGGTCCACCGGCCGGGTGGCCTGAACGGATGATTCCGGGTAGAGTCTCCGCGCGGAATGAGACGTTCGGGCCCGGGAAGTGCGATTGACGAGAGGACAAGCCGTCACGGGGATCATCTGACCGCTCGCCACCGATCCGCCGATCTGACCCGCCTGAGCGGCGTGAGCGACGCGGCTTCTCCCGCTCCCTGCCCCGGCAGGGACGGGACCACCCCAAACGCTTCTCCTCGCTCGCCCCGGGAGCCCCGGATCACCGCCACGAAAGGAGCATCAGCGCGCCATGAGACACATTATCCGGGCCGCCCTGTTCGATTTGGACGGGGTGGTCGCATTCACCGACAGGTACCACTACCTGTCCTGGAAACGGCTAGCCGACGAGCAAGGCTGGGCGTTTGACGAGCAGTTGAACCATCAGCTCCGCGGCATACCTCGGCTCACATCACTCCAGATGATCCTCGATTGCAACCGCATCTCGATCACGGAGGACGAGAAGGCGGCGTTGGCCGACCGGAAGAACGACTACTACAAGGAGATGCTTCAGTCCATCAACGAGTCGGACCTGTATCCCGGGGTGGTCGGCTTTCTGGAGAAGTTGAGGTCCGAGGGCGTCAAACTGGGCCTCTGTTCTTCGAGCAAGAACGCAATGACCGTTCTCGAACGATTGGATCTCACCCGGTTCTTTGACGCCGTCGTCACCGGACATGACTTCAAGCGCGCCAAGCCCGACCCGGAGATCTTTCTGCTCGCAGCCGACAAGCTCGGCATCCCCCCGTTTCACTGCATCGTGTTCGAGGACGCCTCCTCCGGTATCGAGGCCGCTCTAGCGGCCAAGATGAAGTGCATCGGCGTGGGATCAAAGGACATCGTCCCCAACGCCCCGGAGGTGATCCGCGCCTACGAGGAGATCGACCTGGCAGCCTTGCTCGACACCGGCCGGCCGACGACGATCATGCCTGAGCCGTGGACAATCGCCGAAACAACGGTCAACCCCAAGCGGGCCCAATACTGGGAAAGCCTGTTCGCCCTGACCAACGGCCTGCTGGGCCTGCGGGGCACGTACGAGGAGCAGGACGAGGCACTCGAGTCGTTTGCCTACCCAGGCATGTTCCTCAACGGCATCTATGATTACGAGCCCTACCAGCACGCGATCAGCTTCCCCGGCTACCCGGCCCACCGGCACGCCATGCTGAACCTGTGCGACTGGCGCATCATCAATCTCTATATCGATGGGGAACGGTTCAGCATGTTCACCGGCCGGGTGTCCGACTACCGCCGCGAGTTGGACATGCGACGGGGCGTGGTGGTCCGATCGCTGGTATGGGAAGGCCCCGGCGGCAACCGCGTCCGGATCAGGACCACCCGTCTGGTCAGCATGACGCGCCGGCACAGTGCCGCCATTCGCTACGAGGTCACGCCCATCGACTCTGCCGCCTCCGTCGTTCTTGAGAGTGTGATCAAGGGCAAGGTCAAGGGCGGCCCGCTCCAGGGCGATCACGTCAGAATCGTTGACCGACGTGCCGAGGGCAGCATGCGCTGTTTCCTGATTGAGCCGAAGACCGCCGACTTCCGTGTGGGAATGGCCTTCACGCACGACGTCGCCGCCTCCGGCGGTGAAACGCTCTCCGCTCATCTCGAAACCACAGGTGACGTGTTTATCGAGCGATTCGTCGTCCACGCCGCCGAGGGCACAACGCTGGTGCTCGACAAGCACGCCTGTTTTCGCACGAGTGTGGAAACACCGGCTAAGGAATTGTTGCCCGAGGCCATGGCCGGCGCCCGAAGGGATAGAATCGATGGATTCAATTCGCTGCTGGGCGAGCAGGCGGACTTCTGGCACCGCTACTGGGACCTCGCCGACATCAAGATTGAAGGAAGCGTGGCCGACCAGCAGGCGATTCGCTTCGCGATGTTTCACCTGCGCCAGAGCAATCCCGAGGATGACCGGCGGAGCATCAGCGCCTGCGGCATGACCGGCGACCACTATCTGGGGCACGTCTTCTGGGACACGGAGATGTACATCGCCCCGCAGTTCCTCTACACGGAGCCGCAGCTAGTTCGGCCACTGCTCATGTACCGCTACCACCTGCTGGATCGCGCCCGCGAGCGGGCAAAACAGATGGGCGGCACCGGCGCCCTGTATTCGTGGAACTCGATCTCCGGCGAGGAGTGCGGCATCGTCTACGAGGCCTCCACCGCCCAATACCACCTTCTCAGCGACATCGCCTGCACGATCCGGAGTTACACCACCGCCGCCAACGACGCCGACTTCCTTTACCCTTGCGGGGCGGCTATCCTTTTCGAGACCGCGCGGTTCCTCGCCGATCGCGGCAAGTTCATTCCCTTGCGCGACAACAAGTTCTGCATCAACGTGGTTTGCGGTCCGGATGAATACGGCTGCGGCGTCAACAACAACTGCTACACCAACATGTTGGCCCAATGGCACTTCCGGTTTGCCGGCGAGGTGTACGACCGGATGAGAGCCGAGTGCCCTGAGAAGCTCGCAGCCCTGGCCGAAGAGATTCATCTGAGACCCGAGGAGCGACGGCTCTGGCAGCGGGCGGCCGACAACATGTACATCCCCTACGACGCCAACCTCGGCATCCACGAGCAGGACGACAGCTTCCTGTATCTCGACCCGGCCGACATGAGCAAGGTCCCGCTCCACACGGACCTGAGGAACCAGAATCATCCGCTCAACCTCTGGCGGATGCAGGTGGCCAAGCAGGCCGACGTAGTGCTCCTGATGTTCGTGCTCGGGGAGCAGTTCACGCTCGATCAGAAGCGAGCGAACTACGAGTTCTACGAGCCCCGCACCAACCACGGGTCCTCACTTTCCACGTCGATACATAGCATTCTCGCGTCCGAGATCGGCAAGCTCGATGACGCGTACAGCTACTTCCGGCACAGCGCCTTCATGGACCTGAACGACTTCAAGGACAACACCGCGGGCGGCGTTCATTCAGCCTGCCTGGGCGGCACTTGGATGGCGGTAGTCAACGGGTTCGCCGGGGTGCGCGACTACGACAGCGGCCTCGTGTTTGACCCCACTTTGCCTGAGTCATGGGAGAGCTATTGCTTCAAGCTCAGGTATCGCGGCCGACTGATCGAGGTGGCGGTCAGACGCGACCGGGCAACGTATCGCCTGCTGGAGGGTGAAGCACTCAGCTTCCTCGCGGCCGGGGCACGGGTCACGCTCTCCCCGTCCAAGCCGACCGTTACCTCTCCCGTGCGACGCCCCTCCCGTGACGACTGAGCAACGGGTGGCGCCAAACAGCACCAGCCAACGACGTGGCTCAGCGCGGCGAGGGCCAATTGAGATGCTTGTGGAGGAACGCGAACGTGGCCTCCGCATGGATCTGGTGCGGACCGTTGAAGAACTCGATCTCCGTGCGGTCACCGATGCCGAGGAACGTATACAATCGTCGCACCTTCGCGTATTCGTGGGCGACCCACTCGTCGGGCGCCACGCCGTCGCGGTGGCCCCGCTCGACCATGAACGGACGGGGAGCGATTAGTGCCCCCAACTCCGCATAGTTGAACGTGTTGCCGAGATCGAACTCGAACATCTCGTACTCGCCCGTGAACATGTAGCTGTAGCCCTCGGTGATCGACGTGTTCTTGACGATCCACTCATTGAAGTCGGCCGAGCAGATGGACAGGGCATATCGATCCACCAACAGGGACGGCACCCGCATCGCGGTCTTGCCGCCGTAGGACAGGCCGTAGAAACCGATCCGCCCCGGATCAACAAAGGGCAGGCCGGCCAGCCAGTCGAGCGTCCGTTCGTGCTGGCGGACGATGAAGGAGAACAGCGAGAGCTTCAGCGGATTGGCCTTGCGTTGCAGCACGCGGAAGGCGTCCCCGCCGATGTACGGGTTCTGCGGTGCGTAGACGACGAAGCCTCGTTCGGCGAGCCGGGGGGCAAACGCCTGATAAGCGCTGAAGGCCCGGCCCTCGCGGGTGATCGTGTCGCGGGCATGACCTTCGAGCCCGTGCTGGCATATCACCACCGGTCGCCGCTCATCGGGGGCCAAGTCGCGAGGCAGCAACAGGATGCCCGAGGCAAAAACGTCAGGGTATACGTCGAGCACGACTTCGTACCCGCGCCACTTCGGCTCGTCATAGACCAGCCGGCTGCGTGCATTCGGCGGCAGGTTCAGCGGGGGCAGGCGTCCGATCACCTCGTCCCACAGATACTCGCGATACGGCCGAGTCGTTTCGACCCAGCGATCGACCGACGACGCGTCGGCTTTCGAGAAGAACTCGCGCCGCCGGGCGGCGCTGGCGCGCACCAGTCGTTGCGTGAACTCGTTGAGCTGTGCGAATTGCCGCTTGAGCCGCTCGGCCGGGTCTACCGCCGAGGACGTGGGCACCGGCGGGTCTCCGGGCGGTTTGAGGGGCTCGCCCACCCGCAACGCGCGTAGCAACCGTTCGAGCGCCGCCGCCGATCCGGGCAAGCCGGCCCCGTCTTTGCTGACCACCAGTTGCAGGTTCACGGCAAGCTGCGGCGAACCCAGGAGCCTGCGAGCACGTTCGAACTCTCCACGGATCGATTCGACCGGCGGGGTCTCGATCACACCGGGCGCAGCGCCGCGGCGACCATCGCGGGCCGGCGGCGGCCCCGTCACCTTTGGGTGCGCCGACGCTTCCACAATAGCGGCCCGCGGTGCCACCATGCAGAGCAGCTCTGCATCACCGAAGTCCTTGAGCAGCGACCACACGTTGCGGTAGATCGGCTCGGCCCAGAGCCCCTGGCGAGGCTCGAAGTACCCGCTGACCACGACGGCATCAATCCGGGGATCAACCGCGGCGCTGTAAAGGGCAAGCAACCCACCTTCCCCGTAGCCGATCACCCCGATGCCAGGCCCGCCCGCAGCGGCCTTGCGGTGAAACCAATCCACGGCGGCCAGCACCTTCTGCACTTCGTAGCCGATGATATGCCGCCCCATCTCGTAGGCGGCCCGGTAGACGAACTCGCGGTGCGGCTGGTTCGTGAAACGCACCCGGGGGGCACCGGACCAGGTGTCCGCCCGGTCGATGAGGGTTGGGACCAGCACCCGACAGCCATTCTCTGCCAACCGCCTTGCGAACTGGGCCTCAGGCGGTAGGCCCGGCAGAAGTCCCACCAGTTGTTCCGGCGACGTATCCGCATCGGGCAGCGCGACCACAAACGCCCGCGGTGGGGATTCCGGGGCGAGCAGCAGACCTTCAGCATCCACACCGTCGAGCACCGGCCACCGGACGGCATGGACCTCGAAACCGCTCCCCCGGCCAACGAGCGGCGAGCGCTCGGTTGTGCTCAGCAGCTCGGGCGCCGGCTCGGGACGGCGCGAGTCCACCGCGCCGATGATCTTGCGGAGCCGATCGCGGCGGGGCGCGAGCCAGCGCTCGTAACTTCCCCGCGAGCTAACGTCCGGCTTGAAGGATGCCGTACGTCGTTCCGCCGAGGCAGCCAGCTCCCGCATCAAGTACCGGTCGATGCCGGCCACCATGTCGGCCGCCAGATCAGTCTCCGCCTCGAGCAACTGCGCGCCGGGGACCACCATGCCGTCGTCGGCCTTCAGTCCGAGGGCAGAAGCCAATACAAACAAGGTGCTCAGACTGGCCGATCTGCCGGGCCGCAGCCGGCACAATAGCGAAGAGCCGCGGGCTTCAGCCCGCGCGGCCTTTCCAGTGCGGTCGCGGCCGCCGGCCCGCTTAGTGGGCCGCGCAGGCTTCAAGACGCGGCTCGTTGCGTTGAAACCGGTCCGTCCGGGCAATGCAGCAATCCACCTGGTCAACATGAAATGGTCCTCCATTTCTGACCACCGGAACTACGCGCCGGCGGGCAGACCGTCAAGTACCCGCCTGGCGAAACCAACAATCGCTACGCATTCATCTTGGCAAAGCGCAACGGCCGTTGTACGGTTCGGCCATGTCTCGGCCGCATCGATTCCGGATAACAGGAGGCGCATGACCATGATGAGAAGGCGGATTCCCCGGCTGCGACGAGATACCTCCGCTGGTCACCCGCGGGGTGGACTGGCTGCTCCGGGAGGCCTGGATGGATGAAGGTGCGGGGTTTGTCTATGCGACCCGGGCCGGGGACGACGATCGGGCAACCCCCGGAAACATGCGGCCCCTCCGGGGACTGGCATATGCCTATAGGGTCACCAAGGACAAGGGAATCCTGCGGGTGCTGCTCAAGGCCCTCGATACGGGTCTGAACCCCGAGCACCAGGCCCGGGATATCACCCAATACCGCCGCTGCAAGGGCTTCCTCACCGTGAACCTGAGCTGCGAGGAAGCCCTGGCCCTGGTGGAGCGGCTGGGACTCTGGCACGATGATCGTCCGGACTGAGAAGCCTGGAAGAAGCTTGACTGAATCCGTTCGTGGGCTTCGAATAAACCACGCCCCTGGAACGTGATAGGCCAGCAGGAATGGAATCGGCTACACGCGAAGATGGGCTGCGTGGTGTGCGGGGTATCCACGGCGTAGTCCATCGAAAGTTGGGTTCAATGCCGGCACGAAGGTCCGGCAGATTCTCGCTATTCCGGACAGTTTCGTATATCCTTCATGAGTTGCGCTGAACAGGCTGGATCACATGGCTGAGACGCACGCCCAATCTTCTTCTGTTGCCAGCAACGCTGAACGCCAGCGGGCAATAGATGAGTTCCTTATGCAGTTTGCGGACTGTCCCGACCAGGAGTTCCTGGCGGACATGATGGTGACCGTGTGCCGATTGGCTAAGGACGGCACGGGCCGGGGCGAGCTGAAGCTGATGAGCAAAGCGTTCAAGGAGCTGCGGTACGCGTTCAAGGTTTTCGCCCCGTACCAGCACATCCGGAAAGTGAGCATCTTCGGTTCGAGCCGCACGCCGAGAGACGATCCCGAGTACGTCCAGGCGGACGCTTTCGCCCGCCGGATGCGAGAGGTCAACTGGATGGTGATCACCGGTGCGGGCGACGGGATCATGAGGGCCGGTCACGATGGAGCCGGACGCGAGGCCAGTTTCGGCATGGCGATCCGCCTGCCCTTCGAGCAGAAAACCAACACGATCATCGCCGACGATCCGAAGCTGGTAAACTGCAAGTACTTCTTCACCCGCAAGCTCCTGTTCATCAAGGAGGCCTCGGCGATCGCGTTGTTCCCCGGAGGGTTCGGGACGCAGGACGAGGGGTTCGAATCGCTGGTGCTGGTCCAGACCGGCAAGGCCGAACTAATGCCGATCGTGCTCATCGATGCCCCGGGGGGCACGTACTGGCAGCACTGGCGGACGTACGTGGCCGCCGAACTGCTCCGTACGGGGATGATCAGTCCGGAGGACATGCACCTGTTCCGGGTCACCGATGACGTCGACGTGGCGGTGCAGGAAATTGTCCACTTCTACAAGCGCTATCACTCCTCGCGGTACGTTGGCGACGCGCTTGTCCTGCGGCTCAATTCGCCCGTCTCACCCGAGACGCTCGATAAGCTGAACGATACGTTCAGCGACCTGGTCGGGCGGGGGAAAATCGAGCAGCATCCCGGTCCGATTCCGGGCGAAGAGGGTGAGTTCCCGGACCGGGCCCGGATCGTTCTGTTCTTCGATCGCAAGAGCATGGGGCGCCTCCGGCTCATGGTCAATGAAATCAACAACGCTTAGGCTGAACGGCCGGCCCGGAGCTCGGCGGCTATGATTTGACTTGGCTGTGTCTATCGCTAACATCAAGAGGTGGATTTATCCTGTTTCGGGAAGGGTGCAGTGGCTAGTCGGCTTCGAGCTGATTTCGAGCCCCCGGAAATCGCAGCGGTCCTGGCGCGCTATGACCTCGGCGCCATCCAACGAGCAGACAGACAACTCAAGGGCTCGAGGCGATCGCCCAAAGTGATCATCACCACGGATCGCGGTCGATTCCTGCTCAAGCGCCGGGCCCGCGGTCGAGACCACCCGATGAAGGTGGCGTTCGCGCACGGGGTCCAGCAGTTCCTGGCGGAGCAGGATTTCCCGCTGCCCCATCTCGTTCCGGTCCGGGACGGTGATGACACGATGGTCATCATCAACGGCCAGATCTACGAGATGTTCGAGTATGTGCCGGGCCTGCCTTACGACCGTTCGCTCGACGCCACGTTCGACGCGGGGCGTGTTCTGGGGCTGTTTCACCAGTTGGTCCGGAATTACGAGAGCGACTGGGAACCGTCACGACGCGGATACCACGACGCGAACATCGTCCGGGAGAATCTCAACGGGATCCCCGCCGGCATCGGGAAAGATGACAGCGTGGTCGGGAAAGAGAGCGAGCTGCTCACCACCGTCTCGATGCTGTACGACGCCTACGAAACGGTGGCGGAACGCGTGAACGAGGCGGGCTTCTACGAGTGGCCGCACCAGATCGCCCATTCCGATTGGCACCCGGGCAACATGCTCTTCCTGGACGGCTGCGTCGAGGCGGTCATCGACTACGATTCCCTCCATCTGTTGCCCCCGGTGACCGATCTGGCGAATGGGGCACTGCAGTTTTCGATCATCGGCGGCCCGGAGGATCCGCGGCAGTGGCCGGCGGAGCTGGACGAGGAGCGGCTGCGCCGGTTCCTGCTCGGCTACGACCAGGAATGCACGACCTCGCCGGATCAGATGCGACTGTTGCCGACCCTGATGATCGAAGCGCTGATCGCCGAGGCCGTCGCGCCCATCGCCGCCACCGGATCATTCGGGCGAATCGAGGGCTTCCGCTTCCTGAAGATGATCTGCCGGAAGGTCCGATGGCTCGAGCGGAACGGCGCCCGGCTGACAACGGTGCCTCAGGTGTAACCACCGATCACGTTCTCGCCGCCCGGATTTGGACCGAGGCATGGACATCTTGATTGCCATTATGGCCAGTGCGCTGGCGGGAGGCGGTTCGGCCGTTGGCAGTGCACCCGCCGACGCCCCCGCCGCGACGGCCCGGTTCCCGACCGTGACCGATAAGCAGCTCGATCAGATGGTGGGCGAGCTGGGGCATCCGCGATTTGCGGTCCGCGAAACCGCAACGCAACGATTGTGCATGCTGGATTCCCGCTACTTGCCGGAGCTGGCCCGCCGCTACCGGGGCGAGACCGGCTACGAGATGAAGCGGCGCATTCGTTACGTGGTCGAGTCCATCTTCTATCGAGACCAGATTGCAGGGCGGGAGGGGTTCCTGGGGATTTCCATCGCCAAGCGGGTGGACACGAGCGCCACCGATCCCGCGACCGGCGGGAGGACGCGCGGGGTGGTGATCGTCAAGATCCTGGAGGGCCTGCCGGCTGAGCGTGCCGGCCTGCAAGTCAACGACGTCGTCATCTCCGTGGACGGGGCAGCGCTGCCCAACGAGCCCAGCTCTCAGGGATTCATCAGCATGATTTCGAGCCGCTGCCCGGGTTCCGAGGTGCGGATGCGGGTACTCCGGCCCGCCAGGTCCCCGCGGAGAGTGATGGTCCCGTTCAGCGGCGATCCGACCCGCCCGATTGACGGGGTCAAGTTCGAACCGCTGCCGCTGGGGATTGCGGTTGGCCCGAGGATCGTCGGCAGGGCACCGGACTCCGCGGCCGCCGGTCTGGCGGTCAACGAGATCATCGATTCGATCAACGGCAAATCCCTCGCCGGTGCCCGCGGCTCATTGACGCCCGAGAACGCGCTGCGGGCAGCAAAGCCCGGCGACATACTGACGCTGGGGGTGCTGGCCGTCGAGGAGACTGGATTGAAGGTGGTTCTCGGCGCCCGTCCGGCGAAGTACCTCGAAGCAACCGACAAGACCGAAGCCCGGAGGCGTTTCCTGCGGTGGTGGCAGGATCAGGGGGGGGAGCTGCTGCTGTTGTGCCCACCGAAACCGCGAACGGCCAACATGCCGGTCTCCTCGGGCAAACTCACACCGGCGGTACCGGAGATTTCCGTGATTCCCTGAACAGTGGCGGGCAGTCAGGCATCGCCCCAGCAGTCGAACGCCCGCGGCTCGTCCTTGGCGCGTGACGGCACGCGGCCATCTGGATCAAGCGGACACCGGCATGGTCACTGGTCGTGAGCCTTGCGTCTTTCCGCTTCCGAAGCCTCCATGAAAACGACGCGGTTGCGTCCGGCGTGCTTGGCCTCATACAGACACTGGTCCGCAAGTTCGACAAGCTGGCTTGGCCGGAGAGCGGGACCATCGCCGCTCGTCCGGGTGGCGCCGCAACTGGCGGTGATCGCGATCTTCTTCTGGCCGTAAGGTATGCGGATTCCTTGGATGGCCATGCGGATCTCCTCCGCAAGGTCGCGAAGCTCCTGGGCCGTTGCGTGGGCTACCACCATTGCGAATTCCTCGCCACCGTAGCGGGCGGCGAATTTCGTTTCGTCGGCGATGTTCCTCAGGGACGCGCCTACGCGTTGAAGCGCATCATCACCAACCCGGTGCCCGAAGGTGTCGTTGAGCTTCTTGAACCGATCCAGGTCCAGAATGATCACGCCGAGCGATGTCCCCTCGCGGAGGGCCTTGACGCAGTCCTCTTTGAGGTATTGCTCCAGGGCCGCCCGATTCGCGACGCCGGTCAGGGCATCGGTCGTCGCCTGCTGGGCGAGTTCGCGATTCTGGTCGTGCAACTCCTCAACCTTCCGGCGGGCTGCCTGCTCGCGCTCGGCAATCCGAGCCCGCTCCAACTCCACCGCCATGGTGAGTTGGGCGAGTTGGGCGGTGGCTTCGGCTTGAATGTCCTGGTAGCTGTGTGTCGCCCCGATGTCCAAAGAGAACAGGGATGCGGTCTCTTTAACATGGCTGTCCAGCGTTTCAAGTATTTCCTGGAGGACGGATGCTTCGATGGGGAGACCTTCGACGATCTTCTGGTTGACCACGGTAAGCTGGCTGGCGCGGACCTGGGAGCAGAACAGATCGGCGACCATTGCCGCCGCTCGAACCATTCTCGTCAGACCCGCGTGGGCGGGCTCGCCCGGTCCATGCTGGTCGATGGGGGCGTGATGGCTGCTGACCGCGACGCACAGGGCCTCGGGCAGACCCCATTGGGTCAGCAACCCCCCGCTGATCGCCTCGTGGCTCACGCCCAGCACTTCCTGTTCTGCCGCCTGGATCGTGTTATTGCGGGCGTGGTGGGTTTCCAGGACCGGCGTGTACAACTCCCTCGCACAGCGAAAAGCTGCCAACATGCCGATGTCGCAAAGTAGGCCGGTGACAAACGCCTCGTCTGCCGTGACGCGGTTGCTCTGCTCGGCAATCAGACGGGCAGCCACCGCGGCGCTGAGTGATCGTCGCCAGTACGCGGCGTAATCGAACAGGCAGGTATCGCTCTTGTCCAGCGTCTCGACGAGCGAAAAGCTCAGGGCCATCACTTTCACCGTGCGCAAGCCGAGCACCACCATCGCTTGCTGCAGCGACGAAATCTGGTGAGACATCCCGAACAACGATGAGTTGACGACCTTGAGAAGTTTGCCCGTCAGGGCCGGATCCTGCTGGATGACGCTCGCGATCTGGGCAATAGAGACGTCTTCGGCCTGCGTTAGCCTCAGTACCTCAATGGCCACTTTCGGCAACGTGGGCAGATTATCGGCTGATTGTATCCTCTCGATAATCTGGGCCGTCATCGGCACCGTCACTCCACTGCGGATCTTTCCTTCCACCTCAGACCTGTGGGTGCGGGCCGACCCCCCCGCCTCTGTGTAACCCTCGCACAAGTGCCACCGGCCGCCGCCGTTCCCGGTGTGCCGGGAATCACGGAGTTCCCTGGCCGCGCATGGTATGCCTTGGCTTCCGGCAGCCGAAACGCATCCAGCGGTTGGCCTTTCCCAATCCCCGAGACAGCCAGTGTTTACACTCCTACCGCAGGCCAGCGGCGCTCTGGTCTCCATAAGAGGCCGCCCGCCAACTGCTCTCCGCCTGACGTGAAGGGAATCGGCTGGCCGGGCCGCTGCCTTCAGGTCCCTCTGTGCTTTCAGATAATTGGTAGCGCAAATTCCTCATTCTTGTGATCCGAGGACGAGTTATCGGAGCTGACAGCGTCCAAACCCCGGTTCAAATCGCAGCCTGGCACCTCGGTCTTACCGTTCTCCTAGGAATATACAATACAAATCGCGCCCGGGCCCTGCGTAACCATCACTCAATCCTGATCACCGCGTACTCGTTCAAGCACTCCAGGGCCGCGAGTGGGCCGTCCATCGCGATTGGGGAATCACCAATCAACACTTCGACCGATGCGGGCATGGCTTTCAAGTGGATCTTGACGTCGTGAACCGGGATCACGTGCCGGATCGGGCGGAACACTTCCCGCGAGGCGGGTACCTTGGTGCAGCTCGCCGGGGCTGGGAAGACCCCGTCATACGTGTGGTTCAACAGGTGAATCAGGCACCCGCCGCCGTCGAGACGCCAGTAGGTTGCTTCGACGGTATTCGGGGCTTCGACCCGGACCGTCGGCTCATCGGAGACCCACTCGACGGTGTTGACCAGCAGTTGCTCATAATCGGGATGGCCCTGACGGTGGAACAGCCGATCCGGCTGGCCCGCGAAGTAGACACTCGCCCCCTTGCCGAACCGGTTGATCACAATGGAAGGATAGCCGGTGTCCCGGCCGGGGATGGCCGGCACGATGTCCTTGATGAAGTACGTTCCCCGCGGCTTGTGCGTATCATGGACGTTGGCGATGACCAGTGCTCCCTCCACCGCCTCGACCTTCAGGTGCCGGCCGGTGTTGGTGGGCTTGCCCGCCTTGATCTCGTCGATGGCGGAAAGACCCGAGTCGTCTTCGGACAACTCCCGCATCAAATGCCAGATGTCGCCGTGAGGTATTCCCATCCCGCCGCTGATATGGGCGAGGATCGGGTGGGGCTCGCGCGGGGTGACGTAGCACCAGGGTGTCTCGAAGTCCGCCAGATAGCGAACGCCAAACACCTCATCGAGTCCGAACTCATACCGATTCCAACCCTCGCCCGTGTAGCGTGAGGTCTCGAACGTAGAGACCAGGTGCCCACCCCGGGAGACAAAACGCTTGATGGCCTCGATCTGTTCGTCCGAAAGCGCGGTCACGTTGGGCAGCACCAGCGTCGAGTACCCCCGCAGCTCGTCGGCGGTGATCAGGTCGTCACGAATCACCTCGAAGGGAACATGCGCTCTGCTCAGAGCGTCGTGAAAGCCCTTGACCGCGTCGCCATGCTCTTCGATGGGATGATCCCCTTCGCAGGCGGGCGTCTTGTGGGTGAAGGCCAGCGCCGCGTGCCGCAGGGGCCTGGCTCGGGCCATTAACGGCGCGATGGACTTCATCTCGCCGAAGACAGTGCCGAGCGGTTCGAGCCCCCGCGGATCGCGCAGGATCTCCCAATCCCACATCACCGGCCAGGGGTTGGAACCATGAATACCGATGACGCGGAACTCCTGCCGCATATGAGCCTGGGGCTTCGACCACCCGATGTAATAGTGATGGCTGTAGGGGGTGCAGATCACGTTAGCCTTGCCGGTCGCCCGGCCCTCGGCCCTGTCGCGCCGGACCATGAAGCCTTTGTCGCGAAGGTCGAGCATGTCACCGGTATGGGGCTCGCTGAAAATGACGTCTACGCCCGGTACGATCCGGTAATGTACCAGGGCCCCGCCGTGCTTGGCGATCGTTTGGCTGATCCGGAGCAGTTGCTGGTTCACGCGCTCGTCGTGCCACTTGCGATGGATGTCCTCGCGACCGTAGGGCAAGCGCTGCGAGAAGATATCGACCCCAGTATCGGCCAGGCATCGCCGACGGCAATACTCACACCAGCACGGGGCCTGATGATAGAAATCAAGGGCCAGCAGTTCGATCTCGTACTCGCGGAATAACTGGTCCAGGACGTCGTTGACCAGGTCTTCATAGGGTGAGTTCATGCACATCATGAAGCACTTCTCACGTTGCCGGTATCCCCAGGCCGGCCGTTTCCCCTCACGTGATCTCGACGCCCAGTCCGGATGGCGTTCCGACTGGCAGGGAGCGGCGGTAGGTCCCCACATGACCGAGAAGTGGAGTCCCGCCCCCCGGGCCCGCTCGACGACGGGGCCCAATCGATCTTCACCTCTCAACTCCGGCTGCATCGGGAGATGAGGCGAGGGCCAGTATGCCTGGCCCCACTCATTCACGACCATCATGTTGAGGACGTTGGCATTTAGCCGGACGGCCGTCTCGACGATCTGCTGCGGCGTCCATCGGTTGACCCAACTGCCGTGCGAATCTTCGAGGGCCAGGTCCATGATCCTCATGGGCTCTTGCCAGAACGGCTTGTCTTGATCTGACACGAAGTCACCTCTGCTGCGAGAGACGGTCGAGAAGCTGGCCGACCGACGGCTGAGGACCGGAGCCGGCAGCCAACTGTGGGTTCCAGTTTACTCAGACCGGCCGGTTTCGATACTGGTCATGACAACACGACAGCACGAACATGCCGATCAGGGCAACAACGACGCCAGCCCCTCGTGCGGCCGGGCGATGACGTGGGCGAGGATCAGCTTTCCGCCGACCTTTTCGACGGCGGCGGCGGCGGCTTCGACCGCGGTTTTGACCGCAGCCACGTCGCCGCGAACCATCACGGTGACGTACGCCCCGCCGATCTTCTCCTTGCCGATGACCTCGACGTTGGCGGCTTTGAGCATCACGTCGGCGGCTTCGATCATGCCGATGAGCCCCTGCGTCTCGATTAGCCCGATCGCGTCTTGCCTGGCCATGGTGGGCGAGGTTCCTTTCGTCATCTCAGCGGCCGGGGCGTGCGTGCCAGCCGGCAGGAGGTGTTCATTGCTCTCCAACAGGTCATTGTACTCCTGGGCGGAGTGGATGAGGAAGTCGGCCTGATCCGAGTAGTGCGGCCAGTTGACCCCGGCGATGAGGGCGTGCATCCGGCGGGCGACCGACTCGCCGGCTTCGACGGCGGCCCGCACGTCGCCCGCCGAGCCCGTCACCTTGATGCCCATCCCCCCGGCGGCGTTGGATTCGATGCCGACCAGGCGCACGTTGCCGGCCTTGCACATCACGTCGGCCACCACGAGCGTGGCCGACAGCCCGTGCACCTCGACGAAGCCGACGCTGTACCGGTCTTGCGGTTTTGTGCAGGTACCCATTGTCACCGCCCCGCCGGGCCGCGCAATCCGCGAATCACGTCCTGGACAATCTGCTCGACCGATTGCCGATCCACCCCGGCCGGGAACGGGTCGCACCCGCCGACCGGCTGCTCGGTGAAGCCGAACTCGCTCAGGATGCACTGGACCGTGCGGCGAACGTCGTCCAGGTTGAACTGCTGGGAAGGCGACAACGGCTGTCGGCCGGCGCCCATGTTGAAGCCCCGCAGACCCACCGCCTGCCGAACCGCCTCGGGGAAGTCCGCACCGAAGATGATCAGCTTGATCAGATCGAGCAGCTTGTACTGGATCGCCCGGGCTTCAGCGATTCTATTCGCGCGGGCGAGGTGGTACAGCTTCATCACGACTTCGGGCACGACGCCGCTGATGGCGAGGGTACCTCCGTCCGCCCCCATCAGGACCGCCGGCAGGACGATCTCCTCGCACCCGATCAGGAACACGAAGTCCGGGCGGACCGGCGCAATCTCATTCATCATGTTCATGAAACGCGGGAGGTCCCGGCTCGAATCCTTAATCCCGACGACACGCGGGTGCTCCATTGCCAGCCGTTTGATCGTATCGTTGGCGATGTCGTTCGAGAACTGCGGGATGTTGTAGAGCGTCAGGTCGATCGGGCTTTCCCGGGCAATCTCGCTGAAGTAGGCGTAGACCCCCTCCTGGCTCAGCTTGTAGTAAAAAGGAGCGACGATCGCGACCGCGTCGCAGCCGAGCGAGTGATAGTAGCCGGCCGCTTCGAGGGTCGTCTTCACGTTGGCCTCAGCAGCACCGGCCAGCACGAACGCCCGCCCCGCAGCCTGCTCGGTCACGATCCGGACAATCGCCTTACGCTCGTCGAAACTGAATCGGGTGAACTCTCCCGTACTGCCGTTGGGGTACAGCCCGCTGATCCCGCAGTCGATGAGCCAATCCACAATTCGGCGAAGTTCCGGCTCGTTGACCCGCCCGCGATCGTCCAGCGGAACCATGTTAGGAGTGAAGACACCGTGCAGTTTCTTCTCGCTCATGTTCGCTTGATCAAGATAGCGGTCAGATCATCCAGTTGCGAGCTATTCTCCGCAAAGCGCAGGACGTCCTCGTAGAGCGTCCGGATCAGGTCGGCACAAGGCCGATCGCGCTGTTTCCGGATAAGCTCGACGAGCCGCTTCTCCCCATACAGCTCGCCGTCCGGCCGGGCCCACTCGGTAAACCCGTCGGTCAGCAGGACGAAGATGTCACCCCGCTCCAAATGGATCGGGTCCGCCGGGTCCGCGGTCGCGTCCGGCATGATCCCCATGGGCAGCCCGGTGGCGGAGAACTGCTCGACCTCACCCGTGCCGGCGTGAAAGAGCAGCAGCGGCCCGTGGCCCGCGCTCACGTAATCGACCCGCGCGGTCCCGGCATCCAGGAGACCGAAGCAGACCGTGACGAAGCGATCGTCCGGCAGGTCCTCGCAGAGCAGGTTGTTCGCCTTGCCGGCAATGACCGACAACTCGTCGCTGGCCTCGTTGACGGCACGGATCAGGGCCCGGCACTGGGCGATAATCAACGCCGGCCCGATGCCGTGCCCGGTCGCGTCGGCGATCATGAAGGCGAGCCGATGATCGTCCACCTCGCGGAAGTCGTAGCAATCACCGCCGGTCTGATCGGCCGGCTGGTTCCAGCCGGCAATGTCGAATCCCTTGACCTTGGGATTCTCCTTCGGCAACAACTGACGCTGGATGTCGCGGGCGATGTTCAGATCGTGTTCAAGCCGCTGCTTCACCGCCGCTTCGTCCAGTAGCATTTGCCGCTTGACCGCAATGCCAGTCAGCGAACCCAAGGCACCGGCGAGGGTCTCGTCCCGGGGCAAGAACGCCCGGTCGAGCTTGTTGAGCACCTGCAGCACCCCGATCACCTCGCCGTCCGGCGTGATCAGCGGCAGAGTCAACATGTTGCGGGTGCGGTAACCGGTCCGCTTGTCAATCTCGGGGTTGAAGCGCGGGTCGGCGTAGGCATCGGGCACGACGATGACCGATCGGGTAGTGGCTGCCTCGCCCGCGATGCCGAGCTTGGCGGAGAAGCGAATTTCGCCTGTGCCGGTCGCGACCTTGCTGTATAGCTCGTCGGTCCGGTGGTCGTAGAGGAAGATCGTAGCCCGCTCACAGCCCAGGGCGGACCGGCCCGCCTGCTCGATCGTCTGCAGCAGCAGGTCCAGCTCGAAGGTCTCCCCCATCCGCCGGGCGACCTCGACCAGCACCTCCAGATCGTGGGTGACATCGTGGTTCGGGGCAGACATCACCCGTTAACGCTACACCAAAAGCCGGAAAACGCAAGCGGGTTCCAATCCGCCCGGCCATAATGCCCCCGGATGTCGACGCGTTTTCAGGAATACGCAGAGTGCGTGTTGCCCGGACTCGGCCCCGACACGGCAATCCCCGGTCGCGCCCGGTCCCGCCCGGTCGCGCTGACTACGCAAGCCGACGCTTCAGTCGGCCGATGAGCCCCAGGCCGATCATGCCTAGCACCACCGCCCCCGGGGCAGGGATGACGTTGACTTGATAAGCGCTGCCAACGGTGACGTTGGCAACTTCCTCGAAATTGGTGTTGCCGAAAATCGGCTCCACGATGTTCAGCGTGAACGTCTCCAGCAGTGGTGCGCCGGCGCCGATCGACACGCCGATCGTAACGAAGTCCATGATGCCGATGCCCGTGCCGCTCACCAGGTCAACCGCGAACGTGCCAACGTCGTCCGAGGTGTTGGCGTTGGCGGCATTGAGCGCCTGGGGCGTCGGATCCAGCACGTCCCCCGCGTCGTCGCTCCAGATCACGCCGTCGAACGACACCGACTCCAGCGTGAAGATATCCGGCGCGCTGGCCTGGATCATCACCTGCCCGGAAACCAGGCTCTCCGTGGTATCAAGCTCGATGATGACGTCGAAAAACGACCCCGGCATCACCGCAATCGAGTCGAGGCCGAACTCGTCCGTGATCCTCGCGCTCAGGTCAGCCAGCGCCGTCCGGCCCGGTAACGTCAGCACACCCAAAACGACCGCATACAAGAGTGACCTCTTCATCGTTCCGCGCTCCTTATGCTGCACACGCATCCCGTACCGCGCGCGTGTTTCTCCGCAAGTTTTCCTTCCCTCTGCCGCCTGCTCCCACAACGCTACGGTGCCGAGTTCCCGTTCAGACTCTTGGTCAGGGCACCGTCGATCAGGTTGATCTTGCCGTCCACGTTCACGTCGTCCCGCAAGTTGGCGGCCTCGGCCGGCTGGCGGTTACTGCCCTTGACCTTCGCCACGTCAATCAGGTTGGTCGAGCCGTCGCCGTTCGCATCGCCGACGAGGCTGCGAATCTGGCAGTTCGTGTCGCCGCCGAGCAGGACGCCCGTGCCCGCTTTCGCGAACTTGCCCGCCAGCTCGAACGTGTAACGCTTCTCGTCCGGTAAAACCCCGGCGTTGAAGTTGATCTGAAGGGTCACGCCGCCGTCCACCAGGGCCACCGAACTCGGCGTGTACGGGTTCGATCCCGAATCGGTCACGACCATGTCGTTGACATCCAGACTTCCATCCGCCGCTTCGACGGCGTCACCAAAGGTCACCACGATCTGCTGGATCCCATACCGGCGAGGCTCGGAAACCGGGCCGTTGGCACCGGTGTCGGCATCCGTCTTGCTGGGATCCAGAGTGATGGCCAGCGGGCCCACCCCGTTGCCGTGCGTTCGGAGACTCCGCCAGGCGGCGGCCGCCGGCCGCTCCGCCACTGTCACATTGACGGTGATTTCATCCGTGTTCCCGCAGTCGTCGGTCACCTGGATCACGAAACTGTCGGAGGCCGTCTGGCCCGGGTCTGGCTGGTAGCAGATCCTCACCGTCTCGCCCGTGTTGCCACCGACGAATGACACCGTACCCGTGGCCGGCTCGCCGCCCGTCTTGAGCCCCCACGTCAGCGGATCATTCTCCGCATCCGTCGCGCTCAGATCGACGTAGTTCTCGGCATTGGGACAGACGGTGTCCTTGGGGACGGTCGTCGAAATGGAAGCCCCCTGGTCAATCGCGGGGGGAACATTGTCCACCGCCAGAACCGCCGCGTACTTGGACATGCAGTCTGTGCCCTTGAGCCGGTAGTAGTATGTCACGCCGACCGTGACCGTCTCGTCCCGGTAACCGGTCCCAGTCACGTCGTCGATCTTGGCAAAACCGGTGTTAGGCCCGTCCGTGCTGCGATAGACCTCGTACGTCCCGCTTGTGGTCCACGACAGGACGATGACGGTGTCGCAGACGCTTTCGCCCGCCAGGTCGCAGGCGCAGCCGGTGTAAACCGTGACCGTCGTGAAAGACTCGTCCGTCAGGTCCGGCTCACCGCTGTTGGGATAAGCTGCCTCCGTGTTGTCGGTCACCTTGAGGCCTATGCTGTTCTCTCCGGTGCTGAAGTACGAGGCAATACCGCCTGCGTCAAGCAGTACCGTTTCGCCGGATTTATCGAGGTAATCCCATGGCGACCCGCCAAGGTCCCAATCCCAGGACATGATGGTGTCGAAGGGTGGATTCCCGCTCTGGCTTTGCCCTTCGTCGATATCGTAAGAGTCGGATCCATCCAGCGACAGCGAATCACCCGCACAGAGTGAAACGACATAGGGTCCGCCATCGTCGGCCACCGGCGGGTGCGGCGGCGTGGTCAGGTCGATGTCAACCATGAACGTATCCGTCACCGGCGTCGGTGTGGTGTCATCCGTGACCCGCAAGGTCACCGGGTACGTGCCGAGACTATACGTCGCTGAATCCCACGTGCGGAAGACGACGTCCGGCGTTGGACTGGACTGGTCGTACGTCCCGTCGTCGTCCCAATCCCACTCATATAAGACCAGGTTCTTACTGTAGTCGGAATGATAAGAGCAGGACGGGTCAAACGTGACGACGATGTCGAGGTACCCGGGGTTCGGCTCGGCCTCGAAGCAGGCCACCGGCGGCGGTGAGAACACACTCGGGGTGAGAATCAACACGCCAAAGGCCGTCCCCATGTCTTCACGGATGTAACCATCCATCCACCCGGTTCCCCGCCAGTGGCCGTCGGAGTGCTGATCGGGAATCATGACGCCCACGTAGTCGGCGTACCAGTCGGACGTCCCCGGTGAACCCGGCAACGACGTGATTCCCTGCAGCCTGAGCCCCTTCATCACGGCATACATGGTGTAGTAGGCCCGGTGGCCGTACCAGTTCTCTTCCCACCGGTCCGATGTTCCATGCCATTTGTTGCCCAGAAATGTCTTGACCCTGTCCAGGTCCGTCGCATAGGTGCCCGCCCCGAGAAAGCTGTCGTATATCGACTCCCCGACCAGAACCATCCCCACCAGAGACCCGCCGGTCAGACAGACGTTGTTCGTGTTGTCGTTGGATCTGTACGAAACCCATCCCCTGTTGCTATACGAGGTCTGATAATGAAGATACCCTGCCAGTTGTTCTTTCACCCACTCAGGGATGGTGCAGCCGAAGTTCGCCTCCGCGGAATCGAGGCCGATGTAGGCCCATTGACAGGCCGAGTTGTCTCCATAGTTTGCCCCCCAGGCCGCGTTGTTGGCCGCCGTGTAGTACCATCCGCCCCGCGAGCCCGACCGCGGGAAACTGCTGCCGTCAATCTGGCTCCAGGCATACCAGTCAGCCATGTCTTGAACAATGTCCGCGTAAGTCCGATTGAGCACGTAGGTGCTGTTGCCCGTGTCGGCGGTGGCATTCGGCGTGCCGCAGCCCGAGATCGCGCCCATCGCCACGGCGGTTTCATAGTTGGTGTGCCCGCTGCTGTAGTAGCACTTCAGGCCGAACCCGTTCCCGTCACCAGTGCCGTTTCCGTCATAATCTTCCGGGTGACCATGCGTCTGGGCAGTCATGCCGTCAGCGTACATGCGGCTGAGAAGGTAGTTGATGCCCCGTTGCACATCCTCAACGTACGGGTCCTCCGTGGGATACAGCGGCGCCGCTTCCACGTTCAGGAGGTGCCCCTGGACCTCGAACGCCCATACACATGCGCCCGTCCGGCCAACGTAGTAACCGGAGTCATTCCAATACCCGCCCGGAACCGATGGAGACCCTACATTGGTTCGAACCATCTGCGTGTGCAGGTACCAGAGTGCCTTGTCGATGGCGATGTTCGCCTTCGACTCGTTGTTATCAGGGGCAAGTATGACTTTGTAAGCGTCGGTCTGACCTTCGACCGTCAATTCCGTTATGAACGGGGTATTGATCGCGCCGTTGAACGTGTTGGCCACTTTCAGGCTGTAGATCCCGTTGGCCGGGACCGAGATGGTGGCGGGCGCCGGCGGCTGACCGTCCTTGAAGTCCCAGGAATAGGAAACGGTGCCGCCACTCCCGTCGCCATAGATGACCGCGTACAAGTTGACGGATTGCCCGCTGATGGCGGTATGAGGCGAGTTGGGGTCCCCCTGCCACGGAACGCAAACCACCCTGTCCACCGCTGCTGGCGCGCCGGAAGCGAGCATGAGCACACCGCTGCATGTCAGGCTAACGATTGCGTACAGCCGGACGCCGCTTCTCATCGCAGTCCTCCTCAAACCATCTGATTTCTTCCATGAAACGATCCGTGACGTGAAAAGCACGACTCGCTGACGCGGTCAGATCTCCCGCGATGCAGCGTCCCCCTCAACCTGCCGCACGCCCTCCATCTTAACCAGCCTGGCAATTAGTGTCGGCCGCCTCCTCATGCCTGGGAACGGAAGCCATCCCACACATGCTCTCCCGCCGACCCCGGTGTCAACACAGGCAACGGGCTACGTCGGGACAGCACTGAGCCCCGCAGACCACCATCGATGACATTATCCTGTCGCCGGCCTACCGTGTCAAGAGAATTCCGCGGATTCGGTCTCAACAGGGTGCATGACACTTTGGGCGGCTTGTTGGAAGGCGCCGCCCCCAGGTGTTTC
>CAZOIA010000024.1:0-17372 GCA_964579675.1 uncultured Planctomycetales bacterium
AAACCGGCCGTAGATTCGTCAACGTACCGTTGAGAGACCTGGGAATAGGCAAAACCCGCGCGGTGGCGTACGAGTTCGTGCGTGAAGCTGCGCGAGACGCCGGTGATCACGAAACTGAAGGCCGCATGTTCCAGTACGCTGCCGTGCCCGACTTCGAGGATGTGCCCGAGGTAGGCGTGGTTTCCACCCGGTCGGGGCTTGGCAAAGCTCATGTAGCAGACGCGGCCAGCGGTTTCACAGAGCTTCTCACCGGCAACGTCGGTGTCGGTTGTCCAGCGGGCGACGTCCTGATCTGCGAGGAAACGGTCGATCTCGCCATCATTCAGCGACGGTCGGCCGAGGAGATAGACTTTCGGTTTGCGGATGATTGTCAACGGTCAGGCTCCGTTTCGGCCGCTGGAGGGCGGCGCGGGTTGCACTTTCGTTTGGGGTGCCCGATGATCATTGGTAACTGTAGCGGGCGGCCGGCGGTTTGCAATGCTCAGGCCGGTCGGCCGGGATTTCACCTGTTGAAGAATCGAGGCTCCAACTGCATGTGAGGTGTGAACATGCCGGCACGAGTTGAGGATTACGTGGGCACGGTGACGGTGGCGGACGGCGCGTGGGGGACGGAACTCGACAAGCTGGGCTGTCCTGCGGGCTATTGCCGCGAGGAGTGGAACGTCAGCAAGCCGGAACTCGTGCAGCAGGTGGCTGCTTCCTATGTCGAAGCCGGCTCCAAGATCATCCTGACGAACACGTTCGGCGGAAGCAGGTATGTGCTCGAGGCGCACGGCCACGCCGACAAGGTCGAAGCGTTCAATCGGGCCGGGGCCGAGATCAGCAAGCGCGCCGCCGGCGATAACGCCCGGGTGTTCGGGTCGATCGGACCGAGCGGAAAGATGGTTCTGACGGGAGAGGCCGACGAGAAGGGCCTGTTCGAGGCCTTCAAGGAGCAGGCTGAGGCCGTGGCCGCCGGGGGCGCGGACGCGCTGGTGGTCGAGACCATGACCGAAATGGCCGAGGCGGCCGCGGCGGTCAAAGCGGCCAAGACCACGGGCCTGCTCGTGGTGGGTTGCATGACCTACGACTCGGGTAAGGAAAAGACCAACACCATGATGGGCGTCACGCCCGAGCAGGCGGTCGCGGGTTTGACGCAGGCGGGGGCGGACATTGTCGGGTGCAACTGCGGGATCGGGATCGAGAACTACATCAAGGTCGCGGGCATGCTGCGGGCCGCCACCGACAAGCCGATATGGGTCAAGGCCAACGCCGGTTTGCCGGAGATCGAGGGGAGCCAGATCGTCTACAAGGTCAAGCCGGAGGAGTTCGCACAAAAGGTCTTGCACTTGATCAAGGCAGGAGCCAATATCGTGGGCGGCTGCTGCGGCACGACCCCCGATTTCATTCGAGCAATCTGCGCCTCGCTGGCGTGAATCGCCCTTGCGCCCCAGGGGTGCTTTGACACCATGGCCGTCCGGCTTACGCACATCGTGGACGAATCGACGGACGAAGACGGCCTGCGCCTGCTGTCGCTGCTGCTGGCGTCAATGCCGCGCGACCGCGTCGAGCAACGGGTAGTCGTGATCGGTCGGGCGCCGACGACGCTGGCGGCGCCCGAAGGCGTCCAGGTGAGCCGGCTCGGGCGGCGATTCAAGTGGCCGGTGGCCTGGCTGCCCGCCCTTCAGCGCCTGTTCGCGGGAAAGCAACCTGACGTCCTGTACGCGTGGGGAACCGGGGCTACTCTCGCGGTGGCGGGCCGGTGCGACCCGTGCCCGATTCTCACGATCGTCTCTGACCCGGCCGATGCTCGGGAGTACAGCCAATGGTGGCACGGCGCGGGAGGAGATGGCCGTCGCACCGACGTGCTCTGTTCAAGCAAGCTGGTGCAACGCCGGCTGGTGGAGGCGGGCGTAGCGATCGCGGCAACGGCGGTTGTCCGCCCGGGAGTCGATTTCGCGCCTATCGCGCGAGTTGCCAGGACGAGGCATCGGGCCGATATCGGGCTGCCGCCTGAGGGGCGGGTGTTGCTCACCGCCTCGCCACCCTCACGCCCGGGCGGCCAGTATTACGCAGTGTGGGCAACCGCCATCCTGTATCAGATCTGGCCCGACGTCCACCTGGTCATTCCCGGCACGTCCAGGGAACAGAAGCGGTTGCGCCGGTTCATCGAGCGGATTTACTGCCCCGAGGTCTATCGTTTGACCGGAGACCGATACGCGCCGGCGGAACTGCTGGCCCTTAGTGACATGCTGATCGTGCCCGCGGTTGGGGATATCCCCACCAGTTGGCTGCCCTGGGCGATGGCGGCGTCGGTCCCGATTGTCGGCTCGGCCGTGCCCGCGGTGGCGGAGTTGGTCACCGATCTGCACAACGGCTTCCTCTGCCGGCCGGCGGAGCCGCATACCCTTGCCGCCTGCATCCGCGCCGCCGCCGATTCGGGCAACAGACTTCGCCAATGCGTGGAGACAGCACGCAGACAGGCCTTCGAGCTATTCCGTGTCCAGCGGTGTGTGGACGAGCATTTCAGCGTGATCGACAATCTTGTCAGCGGCGGCCGGGCGGTGGGGACCCTGCAAGATGCCGCCAGCCGCGCGTGACGCGACCCGGGGGCGGGGGGCAAGGGCCGGGACCTGGCCGCCGGCCGCCGAGGAGCCGATTCCACGTCCCGCAGCACCCTGTCCCCGAGACTACCGGGGCGATTACAGCCCTCCTTGCGTTCATTTCCTTCAGGTTCTTCTTGATTTCAGCCCAACATGCGGTATGCTGGACGGCAGTGCGAACTACGGGGAACCTTGGGCGATGGGCATCGCCTGAACCTTAACCCGCCGTGTATCCCCGCTGGTGTTGGTTCAGGTGGGGAAAGACTTGGCCCTAAGTAAACCCTGCGCAATTCGGCAGGAAGGAGGTCTCAATGCGACGGTTTCACAGCACGATCACCGTGCTCGCCCTGGCGGGCGGGATGCTTGCAGGAACCGCGATGGTGCGGGCTCAGAGCGTCTGGTACGTGGATGCCGATGCAACCGGCGGCAACGCCGGGACGAGCTGGCAAGACGCATTCACCGAGCTGCAATCCGCCCTCGCTATCGCGCAATCCGGGGAGGAAATCTGGGTTGCCGCCGGCCGGTACACCCCGGATTACGACGTGAACGCCGCTACCCACACGGGCGACTATACCGCCACCTTCCAACTCATCAACAACGTGGGGCTCTTTGGCGGATTCGCCGGCGGAGAGTTGCAGCGTCATGAGCGTGCCCCGGCCACCAACGTGGCGATCCTGAGCGGTGATCTCAACGGCGACGACGGTCCCAACTTCGCCAATAACGACGACAACTGTTTCCACGTCGTCACCGGCAGCGGCACCGACGGGACCGCGATTCTCGACGGGTTCACCATTGCCGGCGGGAATGCAGACGGCGGCGCCGGCGACGGCAGCGGGGGCGGGATGCGCAACGAAAGCGGCAGCCCGACGCTCATTGACTGCGTCTTCCGTGGTAACTCGGCCAGCGATTTCGCCGGTGGAATGTACAACTCCGCCGGCAGTGCGACCCTGGTCAACTGCGTCTTCAGCGGCAACCGCTGCGCTCTGCTTTGGGGGGGTGGCGCAATGGCGAACTTCCAGGGCAGCAATCTGACGCTGACCAACTGCACGTTCATCGGGAACACGTCCGCCAGGTTTGGCGCGGCGATCTACAGCCCCGAAAGCACCGTCACGTTGAGTAACTGCATCGTGTGGGGGAACGTTTCGGGAACCGGAACTCAACTCTCCTATGGTACATACATAGTCGCTTACAGTTGCATCGAGGGTGGCTGGAGCGGAGGAGCAGGCAACATCGGGACCGACCCTCAGTTTGCGGACCCTGACGGGCCGGACGGTGTCTTCGGAACTGAAGACGACAACGTGCGCCTGTTGGCCGGCTCGCCCTGCATCGACGCGGGCGACAACGACGCCATGCCTGCGGACGTTACCGACCTCGATGGTGACGGCAATACTGCCGAACCCATACCCCTCGATCTCGACGGTGACCCGCGTTATGTGGATGACCCGGCCGCGCCTAACACGGGCCATGGTACCCCACCGATCGTTGACATGGGTGCCTACGAGTCTCCCAAACAGAGCTTCGTCATCAGTGCCGACTCGGTTGCGGTGCCGGAAGGGGGTACTGCTACGTTCACGGTGGCCTTGGCCATGGATCCGGCAGGCACCGTCCAGGTTACAGTGGCCCCGGCCGACGGGGGGGATCCCGACATTACCGTCGGATGTGGAAGCACTCTGGTTTTCGACTCCGGCAACTTCTCCACGCCTCAGGACGTGTGTCTGGACGCTGCCGAGGACGACGACAGCCTGGCTGGAAAGGCCGTCATCCGGGTCAGCGCACCGGGTATCGCCACGGGAGGGACGCTGGCCGTCGAGGATGATAACGATCCGCCGCCCGTAATCTTCGTCGATTCCGACGCCACCGGTGCGAACAACGGCACGAACTGGGGCAGCGCGTTCACCTCGCTTCAGGATGCCCTGGACGCGGGGGAAGGTACCGGCGCGGAGATCTGGGTTGCGGCTGGCACGTACACGCCGGATCAGGGGCAGAGCCAGGCCCCGGGTGACCGCAGCGCTTCGTTCCGCCTGCTCTCGGGTGTCGCAGTCTATGGCGGGTTTGCGGGTTCGGAGACCCAGCGCACGGAGCGGGATGTAGTCGCCAATGTGACCGCCCTGAGCGGTGACCTGAACGGCGACGATGGCCCCAACTTCACCGGCTACGATGAGAACAGCTATCACGTCGTGACCGCCAGCAGGGTTGACGACACGGCGGTCCTCGACGGCTTCGTCGTTGTCAGCGGCAATGCCGACGGTCCGGGCTGGGACTACTGTGGGGGCGGAATGTACAATCACGACTACAGTGACCCTACGCTGGCCAACTGCGTCTTCGGCGAGAACGTGGCGGTCTCCGGCGGCGGCGGCATGTACAGCAGACTGTTCTGCAGTCCCACGCTGACCAACTGCGCGTTTGTTCGGAATGTGGCGTATAGCGGCGGCGGAGCGTGCATCTCTGATCTCGGTGATACGAGGCTCACCGACTGCCTCTTCAGCGGGAATCTGGTTGACTTGTCCGGCGGCGGAATTGCAGGTTTTGGGTTGAGCCCGACGCTGGTCAACTGCATGTTCGTTGGCAACTTGGCGGTGTACGGCGGCGGGGCCGTCTCCATGTACGGCAGTCCGACCCTGATCAACTGCGCGTTCAGCGGGAACTCGGCCACCGACGACGGCGGGGGGCTTTATGGGAGCGGCTGGGTCAGCCCGGCGGTGACCAACTGCACTTTCAGCGGGAATTCTGCCACCGACCAGGGCGGCGGAATCTTCAGCGGCGATGACGACCCGGTGGTCGCCAACTGTATTCTCTGGGGTAACAGTGACGCCGGCGGAATGGATGAATCAGCCCAGATCCACGATTACTTCTGGAGCTGGTCCCAGGTCACCTACAGTTGCATTCAAGGGCTGAACCTGTTCGCGGGGGGCGGCAACATCGGTGGCGATCCGCTGTTCGTGGATCCTGACGGGCTGGACGACATCCTCGGTACGGAAGACGACGATGTCCGGGTGCCCCGAGGCTCACCCTGCATCGACGCGGCCGATAATTCCGCCGTGCCGGCGGGGATTACCACTGACCTCGACGGCGAGCCGCGGTTCTTTGATGACCCGAGCACGCCCGATACCGGCAACGGGACCCCACCCATCGTGGACATGGGCGCGTACGAGTACCCGAGGGACTGCAACGGGAACGGCATCCCCGACGAATGCGATATCGACTGCGGAGAACCGGGCGGGCCCTGCGACGTTCCCGGCTGCGGTCAGAGCGAGGACTGCGACGGCAACGGCATCCCGGACGAGTGTGAGCCGGACACTGATGGGGACGGCGTCATAGATGCCTGTGACAACTGTCCCTACATCGCCAACCCCAACCAGTCCGACGTTGACGCAGATGGCGTGGGCGACGTGTGCGACAACTGCCCTGACGTCTACAACCCCGATCAGTGTGACCTGGACGAGGACGGCATCGGCGACGTCTGCGATGAGACTCCGCCCGAGACCGCCCTGGCGTTTGATGGGATCAACGACTACGCGGTTATCCCCGACGCGGACGTGTTTCACTTCGACGAGAACGACTTCACCGTCGAGATGTGGTTTGAGATCCGCTCGTCATGGGGGAGCATGCTGGACAAGCGGGCGGACGTTCCACCCGGCGAGGTGGGCTTCTTCCTCTCCATGTCCGAAGGTGGACAGGTCGTCTTCGCGGTTGAGATCCCCGAGCAGCAGCACTCGGAGACTGCCGTCTATTCCGCCTTCGGCTTTGATGACGGCCGGTGGCACCATGCGGCCGGCGTCCGCGAGGGCAACGAGATCCGGCTTTACGTCGATGGTTTCCTCGAGGATACGGCGCCGCTGACCCTGACCATGAACGTCACGCACACCGACCCGATCGTGCTGGGAAGCCGGCACGATTTGACCAACCCCGTGGTCGGGAATCTGGATGAGATACGCCTGTGGCAGGTGGCCCGGGACGAACAGCAGATCAACGCCCAGATGTCCGTGGGTCTCACGGGAAATGAGACCGACCTGATTGGCTACTGGAAGCTCTACGGCGGGTGTACGCTCCAGGTCGTTACCGATGTCAGCAGCACCGGCTGCGACGGCTGGCTGGGAAGCGATCCGGCCAATCCCGATGTCAACGATCCCGAGTGGATCCTTTCTGACGCTCCTGTTATCCCGATGGTGGACACCGATGGGGACGGGATCTTCGATGACGGCGACTTGAGCGGGGTCGTGGGCGACAACCCGTGCACCGGTGGCAACACCGTAAGCTGCGACGACAACTGCCGCATTATCCCAAACTCCGATCAGCTTGACCAGGACAGCGACGGCGTAGGCGACGTGTGCGACAACTGTCTGGACGTTCCCAACCCTGACCAGGTGGACACCGATGACGACGGAATGGGCGATGCCTGTGATGACGATGACGACAACGACGGCATCTTGGACGATGGCGACCTCAATGGCCAGACCAACTACGTCCGCTGCACGGGCGGCCAGACCCAGAACTGCGATGACAACTGCCGAACCGTCGAGAACCCCGACCAGCTCGATGAGGACGGCGACGAGGTCGGTGATGCCTGCGACGCCTGCCCGGGCACGCCGCCGGGCGTTGTGGTGGACGACGAGACGGGTTGCCCGTTGCCGATCCCGGGGGATTTCGACGGCGACTACGACGTGGATCAGGAGAACTTCGGCCACCTCCAGGAATGCCTCAGTGGGCCGGGGATTCCGCAGACTGATCCAGACTGCTACGATGCCAGGTTGGACGCGGACGATGATGTCGATCAGGGCGACGTCGCAATTTTCCAGGCATGCATGACCGGGGCGAACGTCCCGGCGAATCCCCATTGTGCGGATGATGCTGAGGTTGACGGTTGGCTTGACGACGAGGCTGAGCAGTAAGGCAGTGCGTTTGCCCTCGCGCCGTGCTTGAACAGCCATTCCGCTGCTAGCCTTGCGTAATTGGGCGAGCGGCGCGGAGAGGAAGCAGCTACCGGTACTCAGGCTGACGCCGTTTGTCTGCGCCCGTCGTGCGTAACATGTAACATCAGAGAGCCGCGTGGCTCTTCCAATGAGTTCAGAGCTTCGTGCCCGTTCGCAAAGCCGCGCAGGCTTCAAGCCTGCGGCCCCTTACGTTGGAATCGGTCGGTTTGAGCACCGGTAGTGACTATCAGCCACTCGGTCCCCGTTGGATCGCCTGTGAGTGCGTTGGCGGGGACACCGGATGGCCGGTGGATCACGGCCATCGACGCCTTGCCGAGGAAAGTGCGTGCCAGAGCTAGGCCGGAGGGCCTGCGTTTGTTGCGCCCGTACATCATCGAGCGGCTGGAGACGGTCGGTTTTATCGATGGGCCCGGGCTCGAGGTTGGGATATCGGCTCCTGCCCGACGGAGGCGGCCCGCAAGGACCTGACCCTGCGGCTCAACGCGCCGGCATGAAGTGAGACGCCGAAAACGCCTCCGCCGCCATGAATCCGGTGGCCCGGCGGGAGAGCGGGCGGTGGACCACCTGCTGGGAGAACCGGAAATCGGCCTGGTGCCGACAACCCTGGCCACACCCGGAATTGGGGGTAGTGTAACCCTTAACTGGGGTATCTGAACTGAGGCTCACGCTTTCCTGCTGACGGCCGAACGCACACGACTCGTCCCCGTCAGTCTCCGACCGTGGCGGAGCGGCTCACATACCGAGTGTTGCCCTGTTCATCGCGGACGCGCAGGGCGATCCGGTGCTCACCCGGCTCCAGATCGTCGATCGTGAACGACACCGCCTCGCGCTGCGAATCGAAGATATCGTCGTCCGCGGCGAGCGGAATCCACTTGTCACCGCTGTCAACGCAGTAGCTGGCGCTGGCGATCCGGCTTGCGGTGTCGGTGAGCGAGGCCTCTACCGCCAACGCATCCGGGCTCTCGGGCTCGACGGATTCGACCGTCACCTCCGGAGGTGTGTTGTCCACCGGCACCGGGTCACTGATCCGAGCGTCGGTGAGTTGCGACCCGGTAGGGTTGCCCTTGCCGTCCCGGGCCACCACCCGGACCTCATACTTGCCGTCGGGTACGGTACGCGTGTCCCAGATGTGCAACGCCTCCTTCGTGTCCTCGGCTATCCGGATCCACCGCGTCGTATCGCAGTCCCGATAGAACACGTTGTAGACCAGCGGGTCCTTGTTGGGATCGGCGGCTTTCCATTTGATGACCCAATTGTACTCGGGAGGGGGTGGCCCGGACCTGCCAAAGCCCGATGAGCCCGCGGCGGACTTGACCTTCGGGGAGGATCCCGGCTTCTTCGATTCCTTCAGGGCCGACTCCACCTCCAGCGAACTGATCCGGGGAGCCCGGTTCTCCTCGATCCGCGGGATCTGAAGTCTGCGAAACGTCGGCGTCGCATCGGGTACCGTCGTCGCGAAGCTGACCCGGTATTGCAGGAACCGGGCGCTGACGGACGGGATCTGCTGGGGGCTCGTCGCGTCCACCTCCGCCGACCAGTCGTCCCAGGCCTCGGATTCTTCGTCCTCGACATTGCTGCTGCGGGTGGCGATCGTGAGCGTAGTGCCGCTGGGGATACTGGCGTTCCATTTCAGCCGGCCCCACTTGACGATCTGGCCGGCATCCAGAGCCTTGCTGACGAGCGTTCCCTCGGCGGCGTAGCGGTCTGCGATTTCAATCAACATGGGGTCGTTGGCGGTGCCGACCACCAGCCGGCCTTCGGGCAACCTGAGTATTGTCGTGGCCTGGGCCGGCTCAAGCTTGGCGAGCATGGTGGTCCGTTCATCGTCGGGGCTGACGGCGTAGACCCGGCCCTCATTGCCGGTGGCGGCGTATATGGTGCCGTCAGCCTCGGCCATCGCCAGGACCATGACCGGCTCGCGGAATACTTCGGTCACAAAACCGTCCGTGTCGATCCGGTAAATGACGTTGCCGCCGTCCTTGGCCTTGGTTCGGGGCACGGATCGGCCTATCGTGCGGGTGATGGGCTTCTTTGGCTCGGTCGGCTTCTTTTCCTCCTTCTTCCCGTCGTCAGCGTTTTTGCCGCCGGCCGGCTGACTGTCCGGAGCGGACGACTCGCCATCAGCAGGCCGGCTTTCCGCCTGATCGACCT
This sequence comes from uncultured Planctomycetales bacterium, assembly GCA_964579675.1. GTDB lineage: Bacteria > Planctomycetota > Phycisphaerae > UBA1845 > PWPN01 > CAZOIA01. The sequence continues at coordinate 9,665 of CAZOIA010000024.1, forward strand.
TCTTATCGGATTTGTCGTTGGCCTTTTTCTCGGCGTGGCCATCAGCGGGGCGGCTTCGTGCCTGACCGGTCTTATCGTGGGTGACGACGGTTACAGCGGCTTGGGTCCGGGGTGACATGCGCCGGGAATGGTCGGGCTTGCCCCCCGGCTTGTCGGCGACGGCGCGTCCGGGCCGGGCCCCCTTCGCATCGGCCGTCGATGCATATAGGTTGCCGTCCGCGTCGAGCACGATGGCGCTGATCTCCGGCTCGGCTGCGTCGTACATTACGAACGCCTTGCCGTCGGCTGGATCGACCCGGTAGATCAGGCCGTCGCCGTCCGTCCCGGTGTACAACATGGCGTCCGGCCCAATGGCCAGGCAGAGCAGGTTCTTGGGTTTAAGATCGGCCAGGACCTCGCCGTCGGCGCCGTCGGCGTCGATCTTGTAGAGCCGACCCTCAATGCCGGTGGCAGCGTACACCTCGCCCTCGCAACCGCGGGTCATCGCCCAGACGTACTTCGCCTCCTTGGGCTCGTAGAACACGCTTACCTTGCCCGTACCGTCGATGCGGTAGATCCTCGCCTGCTTACCCCCGCCCGTGCCGGCCAGCAGCTTGCCGTCCTTGGCGAACAACAGCGACAGCGCGGTGCCCCCGTCGGGCAGGACGGCGAACTCGGTCACTTCCTTGCCGTCGATCCGGTAGATGACGCCCTTGGGCCCGGTGGCGGCGTAGATCTTGCCGTCCCCCGCCCGGGCCAGCGCGTTGATCACCTCCGCCTCGCCGTCCGCTTCGTACAGCGTGTCCGTCCGGCGTGCGAGCATCACCTCCCCCCGCGAGGTGACCACCGTGTTCTCAAGCTTCCCGTCGGTGAAATCCTTCGGTTGCTCATGCGTCCACACCGCGGTCTTGACCGCCAGTCCCGGCGACGTGATCACCCCGACGAGCAGGACCGCGACCGCCATTAACCATGATCGATGCATACCTGACACTTTCCTTTTGACAAAGACTGTTTCGACCTCGTGGTCACCCTCACCCTGAGTTATTGGTCCGCACGCCGGCTCACCTGAATCGACAGCGATCGCTGGCCGCCGACGTGGAAACCCGTCTCGTGTTGGACGACCAGTGCCTCCGAATACGCCCGTACGTCGCTGCGAAGGGTGTCGGCGAGAATCTTCCGCCGAAACGAGGGCAGCTCGGGCATCTCGACCCTCTTGACCGCCACGCCGCCGGTGGGCAGGCCCAGGCGCATATACAGACGATTCTCGGGAAACGAGCCGATGAGATTCAACGCTTCGATCGTCTCGGCCAACGTCTCCACGGTGAACAGGTGCGGCTTGGAGGACTGCAACGCGCTCAAGTACGTTTGGGCCGAGCCCACCGTCAACTCGTATTCGCCGTCCGGAATATCAGCGGGCAAGGTCAGCGCGTAGCTCGCGTCGGTGAACTTCGGAGCCTGGCGGAAGTGGAACCACCGGATGTGGACCGTCACCGTCTCGCCGGGCTCGAAAACGGTTTTCGCCATTGTGACTTCATCCATGAGGCCAACTCGGGCCCCTTCTTCGATGGTTACCTCAACCCTGGCCCGCGTGGCTTTGGCCTTTCCGAACGGTGCGTCCATGAGGATCAGCATCGGGACCATGAGATCCAACGAGATCGCAAGCATACCCCTCTGGCTCGTGAAGTTGCTGGTGCGATAAGCGCCCAATCCTTCGAAATGGGCCTCGATGACGTATCGGATCGAGTGCTCTCTCGGGGGGTCGCTGTGTGCGAAAATGCTCTCCAGTAAGCCCACGCGCATCAGCGCGGGCGTCATGAACTCCTCGTGGACGACGTCGTAGTGGTACGATCGCTGTCCCCGAAGATCCGTAACAATAACATCCAGGGGCACCATCTTCGGTGTCTTACCCCGGGTTCCGAAGATACCGGTGGCCTCGTCGCCCCACAGGGTACCGACGGTCTTCAGGGCACCCCCGAGCTTGCTGGAGCGCAGGACCGACGGGATGACCGTGTGAACGAACCCGGTGGCCAACGGCAGCTCGACCGAACCCGTGCCGAACAAGGAATGGCCGAAACCGAGCACCCGATCCCCGTCCACCTCGGTGCAGGTGCCTAATGCTTCCATCTGGATGTCCCCGGTAACCAGCGGCACGCACAGGACCGATCCCGGCTTCAGCTCGACGTTCCGGGCCTCGGCCTGGGCCGCTTCACTCGCACCGCCCGAGGCGATCGGCACCAGCCCGAACCGCTCGAACCAGTCGCTCAGGAAAGCCATCGTCCGGTCGCTGGCCGCGGAGACCGTGACCGGGGTCATCAGTGGGCGGAGCTGCCCGGCCGGCGCCGGGGCGCTCGACCGCCGCGCAGGCAAGGGTTCGGTCGGCCCGTTCAGGATACTGAAACGCGATGCCTCGTCGGTCGGCTCAGGACACACGCGCCTCATCAGCTCCGCGAGTGCGTACCCTGCCGCCCGCCCCCCGCCCGATTCCCGTGCCGGCGCCAGCGCCCTCTTCGAGGAGCCTGCGGGAGGTGGCTTATCGGGCCTGCGGATCTCGGGGATATCAGCCATTTGCGTGATCGGCTGGACCCCGCAGATCGGGTCCTTGCCGAAGCTCCAGCCGAACGCCACCGCTCCGAACAGGCGCTCCTTCCCGGTCTGCTCCTCCCGGATGTAGCACGGCGAGCCGCTCATGCCACCGACAACGCCGCTGTGCTCGAGGTTAAGGCCCGAGCAGCGGATCAGGATAACATCCTGCTTGGCATAATAGGCGTTGCGCATCACCGAGATGACTTCAAGCTCGAAGGTCTCGATGGTGGTGCCGGCCATGACCGTCCGGCCAAACCCTTTCATGCCCGGCCGGATTTCGTCCGGCGAGATGTACCGGGATCGGTCGATTTCCGCCCGCGCCGGCGCCGGTGTCGCAACCGTCGCCATACCGGTCAGCATCGCCATCGGGCCGATCAGGCGTCGCCATCCCTCGGTCCGCTGCATAGGGTTCCTCCTCGATGGGGCCTTGCCGGGTGGTTACTGTATACATCTATCGGCTCGGGGGCAACTGATCCGATAAGAACCTCCCGTCTTTGCCAGATTCCCTTCTCTGGGCAGCTTACTCAATTTGACAGATGCCACGGACGATGATAGCATGGTGATAATGGATCCGGTCTCCCGAGCCCGTGCGGGTCGGGTGGCTCCCTGGCCTGTGGCGCAACTCGCCCGGCAAGGACGTGCGAATTCCGCCACCGGCCTGGCTGTTCCGGCTAGGTTAGAACCGTGACCGAAAATGAAGACCTGCAACAGGTGCAGGAAGTCATCGGGTATTCGTTCAAGGATCCCCGCCTCCTTGCGTGCGCACTGACCCACGCTTCGATTGCCGAGGCCCGGGTCAACAGCAACGAGCGGTTGGAGTTCGTCGGAGATGCCATCCTCGGGATGGTCGTCTGCCACGAGCTATACCAGCGATTCCCCGCCTACCTCGAAGGCGAGTTGACTAAGATCAAGTCCTCCGTCGTCTCGCGGAGGACGTGTGCCCAGATCGCGCGGAAGCTGGGCTTGCCTCGCTTCCTATATCTGGGCAAGGGTATGAGCGGCCGGGGCCGACTGCCTGATTCGCTGGCGGCGGCCGTCTATGAGTCCCTCATCGCCGCCATCTACTTCGACCGCGGCAACATCGAGGACACCCGCGAGTTCATCCTCCGGACCGCGTCGGAACACATTGCCCGGGCTGCCGAATCCGAACACCAGCGCAATTTCAAATCGCAGCTACAGCAATACGCCCAGAAGGTGCTGATCGCTACGCCGGGCTACGAGCTGTTGGATGAAAAGGGGCCTGACCACAGCAAGTGCTTCGAGATCGGCGTGGTCATCCGGGGCCGCCGGTACAGCAGCGCCTGGGGCCCGTCCAAGAAAGAGGCCGAGCAGAAGGCCGCCTACATCGCACTCCGCGAACTCGACGTCATCGAGCCCATGCCCGAGTTCGAACCGGAACCCGCCGAGCACTGACCGGTGATACAAATGATGAACGCGGAACGATGAATGATGAATGATGAACGATGGATGATGAACCGGGAATGATGACTGACGAATCGGGAATCACCGATGAGTATACGTCCCACGTTCAGCACTTCGCATTGATCATTCCATTCATAATTCATCATTCATAATTCATCGTTCTCTTCTGATTCCGGGTGGTCCTTGCTGAGTCGGAAGTCGGCGTCGGTGAGGGTGACGGCGGCATCGACGGCGGTGTAACGGTAGCGGGCGTCGAGCTGGCCGGGCTTGAGCCAGAGATCGACGCCGGCGGGGAGCAAGGTCTCGGCATCAATGTAGAAGTCGCGCTGTGTGTGGCGGTACCCCTTGAATGGGAGCTGCTCGATGCGAAGGTGGTGGGCGGGACGATGCATGGGTTCGAGATCGACCAGGCCCCGGTACCCGGTGGTCAGCACCTTGACAAGCTCGGGGTCGTCGAAGAGCCTCAGGATCCGGCGGGTCACCTGAGCGAGCCCGAAGTTGGTGATGGGGTTCCTGGCCTTGCCGATCTTCGCTGGCAGCGAAGGGTCGATGATCCGCACCTGGGGTGGGAACGGGAAGATCCCGTGCCGCTCGCGGACGATCAGCTTGTTGTCGCTGCGGCCGGCGACGTACACCGATTCGCAGTAACTGCTCCGGGGATCGTCCCACTCGAACTTGACGCTGAACGGGTCCTTGCGGAATGTGGCCCGGATCTCTTCCATCGGCCCCAGTGTGGGAAACAGGGTGCCCAGTCGCTCCTGGCGATAGAACAACAGGCGGTACTGCTCCAGGGCATCGCAGTGCTCATATACGTCCCGCAGGTACGCGACGGGGTCGGCTTCGATACGCTTTCCTTCCTTTGCATAACGGGTCTCGGGCGTGTCGATCCGGGCTGGGGCCTCCACCGTTGCGCCGGCACCGCACCCGCTCACCGAAGGGACCATGGCCGTTGCCGCCAGTACTAGGGCGTAAGGGGCCAACAGCGATAGACCGTAGGTCGTGAGTCCTGTGATTGCTCTCATAGAACTGTCCTGTCCGTTCAATTCGCTGGCGAAGAGCTTCGAGACTCCCGGCTCGTCGGTGCCTCGAGTTGAACAACGACAATCGTGTCGATCGACTGCCGGTGCGAGGCGGGCACGGAGACCTTGATGCCTTGATTGCCCTGATCCACAACGACCGGCCCGCCGGTCAGGAGTGAGCTGGCCACGATCTTCCGGTTAAAGGCGGGTAAGGTAATGCAATCGCCGTCCTGGGATTGCCAATCGAGGACGTGAAGGTAGACCGTGTTACCCTTGTGCGTACTGGCTCCCCACGGCCCGGGTCGGAAGGGTCCCCCGCAGGTGCCGTAGATGCTTTCGCCGCAGCGGGCGAGCCACTCGCCGATCTCCTTGAGTCGCGCGACCTGGCGGGGCTCGATCTCGCCGGTGGGCATGGGGCCAACGTTGAAAAGCAGGTTTCCGTCTCCACCCACGCATCTTACGAGGGTGTGGATGCACTCCTTGAGTGACTTGATGCGATCGTCGGGTTTGAAGGCCCACTGTTGGCCGATCGTGATGCAGCTTTCCCACGGGGGATGGGTCTGGAACTTGCCGATTTTCTGCTCGGGCGTGTCGAAGTCACCGGGCAGTCCGGCCCGGTTGTTGATGAGAACCGCCGGTTGAAGACCGCGGATCATCTTGAACAGGTTCTCGGAGTCCCAGTCCTTCGCCTTCCCGCCGAGGCCGTCGAACCAGATGATGTCGATCTTGCCGTAATTGGTGCACAGCTCGCGAAGCTGGCCGTGCAGATACCGGATGTAGCGGGCGTGGCTGGCCGTCCGGTAATCCGGGTGATGCCAGTCGGGAGGGGAGTAGTAGAAGCCCAGCCGCAGGCCCCCCTGGTGACAGGCCTGTGCAAGCTCAGCCACCACGTCGCGTTTGAACGGCGAGTTGGTGATGTTGTAGTCGGTCAGCTTGCTGTCGAACATGGTGAAGCCGTCGTGGTGCTTGCTGGTGAAGACCAGGTACTTCATGCCGGCGGCCTTGGCGATGGCGACCCACTGCTTTGCGTCGAACCGGGTCGGGTTGAACTGCTTGTAGAGGTTGTCGTAGACTTCGACGGGGATCGAGCCGGTGCCGCGACTACCCCGGCGCTCGCCGCCCCGCGACCAGCCGATCTCGGTGCCCTTCAGGCTCACCGGCCCCCAGTGGATGAACAGGCCGAACTTCGCGTCACGCCACCATTGCATGTCCGCCGGACGGGCCCGGAGGAAATCCATGGCTGCCTTGGGCGCCTCGGGCGGGGCAGCCAATGTCCTGGCGGCGGGGATTGCCGATGCGAGGGTCGCTATCGCGGCGACCAGGTACGCCAGGCGGGCGTTCGCGATCAGGCCCGCGCTCGGCGGCCGAAAGACCGCGCGGGCTGAAGCCCGCGGCTCTTTGTTGGCGCTTAATCGCGCACGGCGATTCAGTAGTACCAGGTAGGTGTCCGATGATGCTGAACCGAGACTTCCGGATCGTGTGATCGTTCCCATAGGTATTCATCCAATGTCCATGCGGGTATTTCCACGTCCTGTCGGGCTTTCAGCGCCCGGCACATCTCTTCGACCGCCCAAATGCTGCACGTCCGCAACTCGATCTCCTCGTCGCTGGAGCCGGGGATTAGGCGGCCGGCCTCAATCCGTGCCTCGAAGCCCGCGTCCAGGACGAGGATCCCCAGGTGCCGGAGCACCTGTGGGATACGATAATCGGCGAAGGCGGTCAGCGATTCAAGCTCCGTGATGCGGGGGCCGCCGTTTGCCGCCCAGGTGCCGGCCAGATCGGCGGCGAAGATCTGGGCCCGCTTGAGGATGGGGACGTCGATATCGCGGTAGCGGTGCACGTCGCGGAAGGACTCGAACTCGTCCGCGAGCCGGGCAGCGACGGCGGCGGCGTGATACCCGGCTTGCTCAACGAGGTGAACGGGCTCGCCGCCGTAGCAAGCCAATACGACGCGTCCCGTCTCGTTCACGACCCGGACGCGGTGGTCGAACATCGGGATTCGGCCGCGGTGAGCCGGGTCCCTTCCCCGGCCGGCGAAGACGCCTTCCAGCTCGCGGGCAGTCGCCGACGACCAGCGCTGCGGAGTCAGCCAGGCCCGGTCCTGCTCAACTGCTCGAAGAAGGGCCGCCCGCAACGCCAGGTAGCGCCGCCACGGCCGATCTTGATACTCGATCACCCACGGCGCCGGCGATTCCGTCCAGAAGCAGAAGTTGAGGCAATCTACCAGCAGTACCCAGCGGACAACTTCGGACGGTGTGCCGACGAATGCCAACTCGCCCGGATACTGGACGGGACGAATGCGGGCTGGATCGACCGCGCGGACCCAGCGGGCGATGGCGTCCCTGTCGATTCGCACGAAGGTGGCTTGCCGGGCCACTTGCCGGGCGGCACCCGGCACGTCGTATTGGCTTGGGCTCTTTGCCTCGGGCATCCGTGCTTCTCATCCGCTGTGCGAACGGTGTCCGTAAGTTCCGTGTCCGGGGTCGGTGAACGCGCTCCCCTACGGGTCGCGGCTAGACGGTGAGCGCGCTCCCCTCCGGGTCGCGGCTAAACAAGGCGCCTTACCCGCCCCGGCACATTCGCACGTTCGCACGTTTGCACGTTTGCACATTCGCACATTCGCACGTTCGCACATTCGCACGTTCGCACATTCGCACATTCGCACGTTCGCACATTCGCACGTTCGCACATTCGCACGTTCGCAC
>CAZOIA010000024.1:17472-28425 GCA_964579675.1 uncultured Planctomycetales bacterium
CACATTCGCACGTTCGCACATTCGCACGTTCGCACATTCGCACGTTCGCACATTCACGCCTCCGGACACGAACCCTGAACTACAGTTCTCGTCCCACGGCGGCTGCGATGGTCCGGGTTTCCTGCATCATGTTGGCGAAGGCGTCGGGCGTCAGTGATTGGGCCCCGTCGGTGAGCGCGTGCTCGGGATCCTGGTGGACCTCGACCATGACTCCGTCGGCCCCGGCGGCGACGGCGGCCCGGCACATGGCGGGCACCATGTAAGCGCGGCCAGTGCCATGGGCCGGATCGACGACGATCGGCAGGTGCGACTCGCGCTTGACCGCCGGTACGATGCCCAGCGCCAGCGTGTTGCGCACGTAGTCCTCGTGGGTGCGAATGCCCCGTTCGCAAAGGATAACGTTCGGGTTGCCGCCCTGGATAATGTACTCAGCGGCAAGCAGGAACTCATTGAGGGTGGCCGCCCAGCCGCGTTTCAGCAGCACGGGCTTGTCTGCCTTGCCGATCGCGCTGAGCAGATTGAAGTTGTGCATGTTGCGGGTGCCGATCTGCAGCACGTCCGCGTACCTGGTGACAAGCGGCACCTGGCTGATGCTCATGACTTCGGTCACGACGGCCAGACCGGTTTGTTCGCGGGCCTCAGCCAGGATCTCCAATCCCTTTTCACCAAGGCCCTGGAACTGGTAGGGGTCGGTGCGTGGTTTGAAAGCCCCGCCCCGAAGTGCGGTAGCACCGTGCTCCTGGACGGCATGGGCGACTTCCAGGAACCTCGGACGATCCTCGATGCTGCAGGGACCGGCGATTACGCAGATCCTCTTCCCGCCGACAGTTGCCCCCAGCGTGCCGCCCAGGGCAATCTCCGACGGCTCCGGGTGTGCCTGCTTACTGGCGATCTTGTAGGGGGCCAGGATCGGCACCACCCGGTCCACGCCCGGACAACTCTCCAGCACGGTCCGATCCTTGAACCGATCGTCGCCGATGACCGCCACCACCGTGCGTTCAGTCCCGACGATTATGTGATCCGTGAGGTTCATCTCGCGGACCAGTTGGACGACGTGGTTTACCTGGTCCTTATTGCATCCTTCTCGCATTACGACAATCATTTTCACCCTGCCCTAATCGTGTTGCGTCCGCCCAGGTAGGGCCGGAGCGCCTTGGGTATGCGAATTGAGCCGTCCGCGTTCTGGTGGTTCTCGACGAGCGCGATCAGTATACGCGGGCTGGCGATGACGGTGTTGTTGAGCGTGTGGCAGAAGCGGATGGCCTGGTTGGCGTCGCGATATCGCATTTTGAGTCTGCGGGCCTGGAACTCGTGGAACCGCGAGGCGGAATGGGTCTCGCCGTAGCTGCCGCGCGACGGCATCCAGGTTTCGAGGTCCAACTTCTGGACCTGGCCCTGCCCGAGATCGCCGGTACAGACGTTGACGACGCGGTAGGGGAGCTCCAGCCGGGCAAGGACGTCCTCGGCGTTCTGCAGGATCTCGGCATGGTGCTTGAGTGATTGCTCCCGGTCATTCCGGCAAACGATGACCTGCTCGACCTTATCGAACCAGTGGATGCGGTATAGGCCGTAGGTGTCCTTGCCGGCAGCGCCGGCCTCCCGGCGGAAACAGGGGCTCAGGGCCACGTACTTCTTCGGCAACTCGTCCTCGCTGAGGATCTCGTCGCAATGGTAGGCGGTCAGGGACACTTCGGCGGTGCCGGCCAGGCTCAGGCGGTCTTGCTCGCAACGGTAGGCCTGCTCCTCCCCGCCGGGATAGTAGCCCGTCCCAACCATCATCGCATCCCGGACCAGGATCGGTACGCTGAGCTGAACGAACCCCCGCTCGATCACCAGGTCGAGGGCCATTTTGAGCACGGCCTGGTGCAGGGCGGCCCCGTCGCCCCGGAGCACGTAATTGCGAGTGCCGGCCAGTTTGACCCCTCGTTCGACGTCGAGCATCCCGAGGCCGGTCATCAGCTCGACGTGGTCCTTCGGCTCGAAGTCGAACGCTGGAGGTTCGCCCACCCTGCGGAGCTCGAGGTTTTCGGTCTCATCCACGCCCACGGGCACGTCGTCGGCGGGGGGCTGGGGGATCGTCAGCAGGGCGGCCTCGAACTGCTCGTTGACCTGGCGGTGCTCATTCTCGAGCTGCCTGGCTCGGGTCTTGAGGTCGGCCATCTGTTCGACGAGTTTGTCGGCCTCTGCCTTGAGCTGTTCCTCCGTCCGGCCCTCGGCGAGCGCCTTGAGGTGCCATTTGCTCTTGGGGTTGTGGTATAGCGCGATCTGGCTGCCGGTCTCCTTCTGCTCATGCTTGAGGCGGTCGAGCTCCGCCTGCAGCGACCGGCGGCGATCGTCCAACGCGCACAAGGCGTCGACGTCGCAGGTGATCCGCTTGTTCCGGGCCGCCGTCTTGAATCGTTCGGGATCCTGGCGGATGAGTTTGATGTCGATCATGACGCTGTTCCAGGGCCCGGGCCAACAAGGATCCCCGAGCCCGACTTTCGAGCGCCTCGGGGCATTGCGTTCATCCTTGATTGACGTGTCAGCTCATGCCCCGCGACGCTGAAGCCTGCCAAACCACAGTCAGGGACTATAGTTGAACGAAGCGAGACCGGCAACAGCGAATGGTTCATTGTGGTCGGGCGGGCGCGGTGCTGTCGCCTCAGGCAGTCAGGTTGACTGCTGGCGGATGATCCAGGCGTTCCTGAGCGCGCCTCTGACCAACCGGGGGATCGAGAAGCCGATGGGGATGAGTCTGGGAAGCTGGAAGTCTTTGATGCGGACGTGGGCCGGCACCGGGCCGACGACGTCGATCTGCTCACGATAGGGGGTGCCGACACCCAGCTCCCGGGCGGCGGCCAGCGTGCGCAATCGGGCCGGCTTGACGCCGATGAGCTCGGCGGCGATCCGCTCCAGTGCGGGCCCGTCGGTCGAGGCCAGAACCAGGCCTACCGATCGCGGCGTGCCTTTGATCGGCCCCTTGCCCTCCATGGCGATGACCGCATCCACGATGGTGACGGCCGGGCGGAGCATCTCGAACGTTTCCACGAGCATCCGGGCGAAGTAATTATCGTAGCTGCCGGCCTTGACGTGCCACCATGCTTTCCGCCGGCCACCGACGCAGCCGAACATGTTCTTGAGCGCTACCGTCATGACCAGTTGGCGGTGAGCCTTGAACTTCGGCAGGTTGACGATGGCGTCGGCTTCGAGGGCGGCGGCGTCGACGGTGAGCTTGCGAAAGACTTTGCCCCGCGGGTTGTCGGCCTTGATGGCGTTCTTGAACTCGACGACCGGCACACCCAGGTGGGCCAGGTCCGTCAGAACGCCGAGCTGGCGCAGGTTGCCGACCAGCGAACCCCAAGCGGGTGAATCGCCGACGAACGGTCTGGCCCCATGGTCGAGGAGCTGCCGGCATACTTCCACAATCACCGCTGGATGGGTCTGCGCCGGTCGCTCCGATGGTGAGCCGCAAATGCAGTTCGGTTTGACCAGGACCCGGTCGCCGGGCCTGATGAGCCGATCCCAGCCGCCGACCGCCGCGACCGCGCGCCCGATCACCGGTCCTATCGCCGTTGGCTCATAGGAGGTTGCCTGTTCGATCGCAACGGTCGCACGACCTGCCATTCCGCACGAGTTCGCCTGAAGCTTCGCGCCGTTACTCGTACTTGATCGCGTCCACCGGGCAAGTCTCGGCGGCCTCGATGATCTCGTCGCTGTGTTGCCTGCAGAACTCGGCCTCCTGCGCTTCGGCTTTGACCACAGCGACATCATCTCCCATCTCGAAGACTTCCGGGAGAGCCTCGGTGCAGGCCTCGCACGAAATGCACTCCCCGTCTTCGATCCAGACCTTCGTCACCTCCGCCATGATGGCTTGTCTCCTTCTATCCGGCGGTTCAGCCCGCCTTGTCGTTCTCTACTGTCGAACCGAGGCTTGAGCCCGGTATGCAGCGGGCGCGCTATCGCCTCCCGCCGGCTCACCCGCGGTCGATAAACACCTCCACCAGGAGGACGGCAATACATGTGCCAGAATCCGGCGTGCCTGTCAACCATCAGATGTTGAACGACCACTCCGTGATCGCAAGGATGTACTTGAGATTGAACAGCCACCGCAGCAGCATCTTAATCGGGACGAGAGCCATCCAGGTCAGCAGCACCATCATGACCGCATAGCGCGCCCTGCCCATCTGGGCATACATTCTCTTGAAGACGGTTGCCTTGAGCAACAGGGGCGCCAGCCCGAAATAGGCCGCCAGGACGATCAGGCCTGGTGCCTCGCGGATCAGATAATGGTAGTGGCTGCCCGTGGATTCACGCGTCGGCAGGCCCTTGCCGAGCCAGTTAATCCAGAACACGTCGGACAGGTTGACGTTGAGCAGGACGGCGGATTTGTGCGGGTCCCATCGTTCGTAGGGACCGAAGAAGCTCCAGTTCGGGCCCCGGAGAAACGTGCCGAGAACGATCAGCAGGACCCATAACAGCAAAAAGCCGAACAGATACGTCGATATGGCAAACCGGCGTTCGGCGAAGGTGTAATAGCCGCTGCCCTTGGGGTTCCGGTCGAGGTAGGGCAGGGCGCAGAGGCCGAAGATGATGAGCACAGGCAGCAGTACCCCGGCCAGCCAGGGATCGAAGTAGACCAGCAACTCCTGCAGGCCGACGAAGTACCACGGTGCCTTGGACGGGTTGGGCACGACGGTCGGGTTGGCGGGTGGTTCGAGCGGGGCCCGGACGAAGAGGGCCCAGAGAATCAGGGCGGCGGTGGAAGCCACCATGATCACCAGCTCGACGAAAACGAGATCGGGCCAGACCATGACCTTGTCGTTGCGATCGCCTTCGCCCGGCGGCTCACCTCGTTCGATCCGCCGGTCGTTGATCGCCATCCGGCGCAGCGCGACCCAGAGAACCAGGCCCACCGAGAAGACCATGAGCGTGATCGGCACGTTGTCGGGCTTGCTGATAATCCTGAAGAAACTGTCGTCCAAGGCGCTGAGACAGTAGGCCAGGGCAAGAATGGCGAACATCAGCCCCGCAAGCAAGGGGTGGGTCCATCGGCGATAGTAGACCAGGGCCAGGACCAGCGTCATGGCGGCCAGCAGGAAGAGACGATCGGGTTCGCAGAGCCAGTTGACCAGGTCGCGGATGCCCTCCCACTCGCCCAGGCCAACGCACAGGCCGACGATGAGTGGCGGGACCGCCGGCAGTGCGTACCTCAGTGCTTTGGCCGCCCGGCTCAGGAGCGCCAATCCAAAGAACAAGCCCGCCCCCATCCAGAACACCAAGTCCAAAGGTTCTGATTGGCCGATCAGCGCCATTGACTTCCCGATCGTTGGTCAGTGTTCCCTTCTTTCAGGTGATTCTTATCATGCAGCTTATGGCGCGGTTTGGCAATTCCAATCCGGCACCGGAGGGGCCGGCGTAACCGATTGCCACGCGGGAGCCTGAGGACGGCAAGGCCCCGCTGGCCCGCAGGTTCTGCGGGCTCGGCGTGGCGCGCTGGCGCCTCGGGGCATGGCCAACTGGTTCCTGATGATGGCCGGCATGCTGGTGATCCAGCGGGATCGGCCCTACGCTTTGCTGCAGCGTTCGTTCTCGTAGGTTTTCGCTTGACTTTCCGGGAGTCCCCCGCTATCTAAGTGAGGTAGTCCCCTGCCTTGGTCGTTCCGCATGAAAGCGAGGCAGGGTGCCTGCCCAGGGAGGGGCCGGCTTAGTGAATGGCTGAGCCATCTTCCTTGGGGTCCGATCATCTGCCAGCATCTTTTGACAAGAGGAGGACCGACACATGATCGTCCGGAATAGACGGGGCCGTCTGTTGCCTGGGAGAGGCGTTTTCACCACCGCGGCCGACCGATCACGGGTCGGGCTCCGATTGGGTCTGCTCGCGGTGTCGGTTCTCTCATTGGCAGGACCCGCGGGTGCTCAGTTGGATCACTTCACGGTAACCTCGGACTCGGCGCAGACGGCGGGTGATCCCATTACGGTGACGATCACGGCAGCGGACAACAACAACGACCCGATCGCCAACTTCGATCCGACGACTGACATCGACATTACACCCGATACGGGCACCCTGACTTACGCGGACGGCGCCATCGGCTCGGTGGTGATCGTCGACGAAGGAAGTAGTACAGCCAGCATCGATGCTTCCGGGCCCGAGACGTTCGACGGCTCCGGTCAGGCGACGTTTACGGTGACCAATGATGCGGCCCAGACCGTGACCATTACGGTCAGCGACGGTACGGCCACGGGCACCACGGACGTGACCTGGACGGCCGGGGCAGCGCACCATCTGGCCTTCACCACGCAGCCGGGCAATACGAGGGTCGGGGAGCCCCTCCTTCCCGTGGTCACCATTCAGGACGAGTTGAACAACACGGTGACCGGTGATGAGCGCACGATTCTCTTGGCCATCCAGGAATATCCCAGCGGGGGCGCCACCGGGCTGGGCGGGACGGTGTCGCTGGTGAGCGTGGCCGGCGTGGCGGCCTGGACCGCCGCCGAAGGGCTTAACATCGACGTGGCCGGCAACGGCTACATGTTGCGGGCTTTTCATACCGGGGCGGACTTCACCGGGGCCCAGGCCACGGACATCGTGGACAGCGACGCTTTCAACATCACGGACGTTACGCCGCACCATCTCGCGTTCACGGTCCAGCCGGTGGACACAACGGCCGGCGAGGCTCTGCTCATCGAGGTGAGCATCCTGGACGCCTCGGACAACGTAGTGACCGGCGATGATCGCGATATCACCCTGGAGATCCAGAACAACCCCGCCGGGGGCGCCACCACACTGGGCGGTGACCCGGAGGTGACGACCGTCAACGGCGTGGCCGAGTGGACCGCGAATGAAGCGCTCAACATCAACGTGGCCGGCAGCGGCTACCGGCTGCGGGCTTCGCATGACGGGGCGGACTTCGCCGGTTCCCAGACCGTGGACAGCAACGACTTCGACATCCAGCCCGGCCCGGCGGACCATCTGGCGTTCACTACTCAGCCCGTCGACACCAGAGTCGCCGATCCCCTCCTTCCCGTGGTCACCATCCAGGACGAGTTCAACAACACGGTAACCGGTGACGACCGGAACATTACGTTGGAGATCCAGAACGATCCCACCGGCGGCGGGGCCACGCTGGACGGGACGGCCACGGTGCAGAGCAACGACGGCGTGGCCACCTGGACCGCCGCCCAAGCGCTTAACATCGACGTGACCGGTGACGGGTATACCCTGCGCGCTTCTCACGCGGGGCAGGACTTCGCCACCTCCGACACCGTGGACAGCAACGCCTTCAACATCACGCAGGGCACCGCGGCCCAGCCGACCCTTGACGGGGTCGCCGACGGCGACGGCCAGGCCGCGCTGGGCAATGCGGTGGTCGATGTCACCGTCGTCGGCCTGGATCCCGGCACGAACGTCAGGCTGGAGACGGATGCGGACGGCGAGACGACGATAACCATTGGGGCCACCGGGAACCCGGATCTGGTCGTGACCGTTGGCGGGGCTGGCGACGGCGCGGAGATTGACCTGTCCCTCGACGACGATGACAACCCGTCGCTCGTCGTCAAGGACGCCGACGACAACGAACTGCTCAACCTCTACGTGGAGGGTCTGGGCGACGATGCGACTATCGACGTGACGATCGACGACGATGGTGATCAGACGGTCGTCCTCACCGATGCTAACGGAACCACGCTGACGCTGGACCTGAACTCGCTGCCGGAAGGGTCAGAGGTCCGGGTGGGAAGGGACGCAGACGACAACGTCACGCTTTCCGTCACGGACGGGTCGGGAGAGGCGGTTGATGTCACCGTCGAGACCTCGGATGCCGGCGGCGACGTCACGTTCACTGTCACCTACAATGGATCCGCTGCCGGCAGCGCGACGGCCCGTCTCGTCTCGGGCTTTGCGGGCCTCAAGGACGAGAAGAGCCTCGGCGGGAGCGTGACCATTTCGGCCGAAGGCTTGAGCACAAACAGTCTGAGCACCGTGGCCTTGACTTACGAGGATAGCGACGTGACTGAAGCCGGAGTCGATGAGAGCCAGTTGAGGCTCTTCAGGGTCGATGCGACCACCGGGGTCTGCGAGCTGGCGGGTACAAATGACGCTGGCGCGGTTGCGCCCACGGGGACGGAGGGCGACTTTGGCGTGGATACCGCCACGAACTCGGCCTGGGCAGTGGTCTCGACTCTCGGCACGTTTGCGGTTGGTGCCCCGGCCCCGGCGGGGGACCAGGCAGCCCAAACGGTTCCCCCGGCAGAGACAACCGAGGGCGAAGGCGACGAGACGGCACCGGCGCCGGGGCTCTGTGGGATCGGTGGCGCGCCCTGCGGGCCTGTGGGGCTGGCCAATTGGTGCGCGATGATGACGGGCATGCTGCTGATCCGGCGGAGCTGTCGCCGGCGGTTCTGATGCCTCTGACTGCCGACGTGGCGACGATGGGCCTTTGTCGTCGTCAATTGTCCCTGTCACTGCGGCCCGCTGATACCCCCGTCTTTTCTGATGCGCCAGAAGTGCACCCCGATCAGAATAGTCGTCACCGCCGGCAGGGCAACGCAGTGGAGAACGTAGAAGCGCAGCAGGGCAGCGGGACCCACGGACGTCCCCGCCAGAAGGACGAATTTCGCATCGGACGCCGCGTTGATCAGGGGAACACCGCCGACGGTTAAGAGCCCCGCCCCCGGGCCCTCGTGTCCGATGAACGGCGCGCCCCGGGCCATGTTAGTGCCCACCGTAACCGCCCACATTGCCAACTGGTCCCAGGGCAGCAGGTAGCCCGTGAACGAAAGCAGCATTGTCAGGACCAGCAGCATCACGCCGATGGTCCAGTTGAACTCGCGCGGGGGCTTGTAGCTGCCGGTCAGGAACACCCGCAGCATGTGCAGCCAGACGGTGATGATCATGGCATGGGCGCCCCAGCGGTGGACCTCGCGGACCAGGCCAAGAGAAACGTGAGCGCGGAGCCCCTGCATGTCCCGGTAGGCGAACTCCGCCACCGGACGGTAGTAGAACATCAACAGGATGCCCGTGACCACCTCGACCAGAAAGAGGTGGAACGTCAGCCACCCCACGCCCCAGGTGTACCAGGGCCGCAGGGTATTCCGCCGGATCGTGATGGGATGGATGTGCAGGAACAGGTTGCCCAGGATCACCCGGGCCCGCGTCCGGCGATCGTGCGGGATGCCGTGCCGGAAAACCGAACGCCAGACCTGTGACCGGCGAATATAGTCGCTGAATCGCGAGAACACGCCCATCCGCTCATCCGTTATGTATGATCGCCTGGTCCGATCGCGCGTCTATCCGTCCGTCTCACACGCTGATGAAGCTGTCCGGATCACGCCATTGGCCTCTTTCCCGCTGGAACTTCTTGCTGCGGTCGACGACGACGATACCGTCTTCGAGCCAGATCTTGAGTCGATCGAGCGCGCGGGGTGCCGGCCCTTCCACGTTCATCCCATCCTGCAGGAAAACGCTTCCGTGACAGGGGCATTTGAACTTCCGCTCGCCCTGGACCCAGTCGGTGAGACAGCCCAGGTGGGTGCAGATGATGCTGAGGGCGGCGAGGCTGTCCTTGAGCCGAACCACCCAGACGCCCAGCGGCTTGAACGCTTCGCTGACGCCGCCGATGGGCAACTCGGCGTAGGTGCTCAACTCGCCGAGGCGGACCGTGGGGTCCGGTTCTTCCGACACGTTGGGGAAGATGAACCGCTGCACCACCGCGCCGGAGAGGACAACGCTGCCGCCCAGCGCCACCCAGCCGACGCCGGCAGCGCTGATCACGCCCCGGCGCGAGACGGCTTCGCTGCCCGGCGCCTCTTGGACCCCCACTTCTACCGTCTCGAACTTGATCACCTCCACCGGGCACGCTTCGGCCGCGGCCATGATTTCCTGCGTCCGCGGCCTGGTGAATCCCCCGTCGAGTGCCTCCGGGCGAATGATGCACGTCTCGGCCCGCACCTCGAAGACGTCCGGGCACATCGTCTCGCACGCCCGGCACGCGACGCAACCCGGCTCAATCCAGACTCTAATCACCACCACCTTGGTGGGCATGGTAAGCGGTCTCCCCGGCACAGCTCATCCCCGCCGATGGCCCAATTAGATCATGAATTGCCCGGGAATGGTATGCCCTGCGGAGCCGGACGAGCCCAGCGGATCAGTCCAGCATAGGCAACGCCACGATGTGCAGGTTGCGTTCGGCAAGCAGCACGCAGCCGCGAGTGGCTGCGCAGAGGGCAACCGGGGCGATCGTTCGGGTTGCGTGCGCATCCTCAAGCGTTCGCGGGCCCCGCCTCAGGCTCCTCTTTCATCTGCTCGAGCACCAGGGCGTAGTTTCGCGACATGGTGGCGACGACCGGATGCTCCGCCCCGAGCAGCCGCTCACTGATCGCGAGGGCCCGCTTGAGGATCGGCTCCGCATCGCCGGGCTTGTCCTGGCTCTGGTGGAGCAGGGCCAGGTTGTTGAGGATCGTAGCCAGGTGGGGATGGTCCTGGCCCAAGGCTTTCTCGGCAACAGCCAGGGCCTGGTGGTACAGGGGCTCCGCCTCGGCATATTTGTCCTGGAGGCGGTGGAGCTCGGCCATGCTGTTCAGACTCATGGCCACATCTAGATGGTCGGGTCCCAGAGCCTGCTGCCGGATGGCCAAGGCCCGCTGGGCCAACGGCTCGGCTCGGGCGTACTCACCCTGGGCGCTGTGGAGCAGCGCCAGGTTGTTCAGCGTCCGGGCCATGTCGGGATGCTCCGGCCCGAGAGTCCGTTCTCCGATGGCCAACGCCCGCTGGTAGAGCGGTTCCGCTTGAGCGTACTGACCTTGGGTCCGGTAGAGGAGCCCGAGGTTGTTGAGGATCATGGCCACGTCGTTATCGTCGGGCCCGAGGGCTTTCTCACCGATGGCCAACGCTTGTTGATAAAGTGGCTCCGCCTCGGCGTATTTCTCCTGAGCCCGGTAGATCTCGGCCGTGCTGTTCATGCTGACCGCCAG
>CAZOIA010000024.1:28525-32288 GCA_964579675.1 uncultured Planctomycetales bacterium
CGGCCGTGCTGTTCATGCTGACCGCCAGGTCGGGATCGTCGGGCTCAAGGACCTGCTGCCGGATCGCCACGGCCCGCGTGGCGAAAGCCTGCGCCCCGGCATAGTCGCCCTGGGCCTTGTGCACCGATGCCAGGTCGTCAAGAGCGGGGACCAGGTCTGGATGCTCCGGGCCGAGCCGCTTCTCGGTGATCTCCAGCGCCCGCCCCAAGATCGGCGCCGCCTCGGCGTACCTGGCCTGACTCTGATAGAGCGAGCCCAGGTTGTTGAGGATCGCGGCCAACTGGGGATGGTCGGGCCCGAAAGCCTGCTCGGCAACGCCCACCGCCTGCTGGTAGAGAGGCGCCGCCTCGTCGTATTTCTCCTGAGCCCGGTAGATCTCGGCCGTGCTGTTCATGCTGACCGCCAGGTCGGGATGTTCCGGCTCGAGAACCTGTTGCCGGATCGCCAGGGCCCGTTTGGACAGTGCTTCCGCCTCGGGGTATCTGCCCTGTGTTTTCTTAAGCGAGGCAAGGTTGTTGAGCGTCGTGGCTACATCGGGATGGTCCGGCCCGAGGGCCTGATCCTCGATGGCCAGGGCCTGTTCGTAGAGGGACTCCGCCTCGACGAACCTGCCCTGACTTTCATTGAGTGCCCCCAGATTGTTGAGGATAACCGCGACGTGCGGATGCTCCGGTCCCAGCGACCGCTCCCTGATTTCCAGCGCCTGCTGGTAGAGAGGTTCCGCCTCATCGTACCTGCCCTGAGTGCGGCAGAGCTCGGCGAGGTTGTTCAGGCTGGCGGCCAGACGGGTGTCCTCCGGCCCAAAGGCTCGGGCCAGCTTCAGAGCTCCTTGAAAGAAGGCCTCCGCTCTGGCGTACCGCCCCTGGCCGTGCAGCTCGGTGCCGATGCCGTTGAGAAGATCCCAAGGCGCAGCGGCATCGTCGCCCCCTTTCGAGAGGGCCGCCGCCAGCAAGGCACGGCCGGCGTCCTGGGCGGCTTTGACGGCTGGGGGTGCCTCAGGACGCGGGGGTTCCCACCCGCGCTTGGGCCCCAAGAGACTTGAGAGGCGGTTTTTTATCCGCTGCCACATGCTCTTGTCACGCATCCTCTCGTAATGGCCGGCTGTTGTAACGGCCGGGGCGACCCACTGGTGATAACGCCGCCCGGGCCGCTGGGACAGGTAACGCCGAAGGATCTGTTCGCCCAACAGGAGGCCGTCGCGTACAATATTAGGACTATCGACGCAACCCGACGGGAACTTTTGGAGGACAGACACCCGATGGCCGATGCCTTTTGCACCATCCCCGAGGCCATCACCGAACTGAGAGCCGGACGGTTCATCGTCCTGGTCGATGACGAGCGTCGTGAGAATGAAGGTGATCTCGTCTGTGCGGCCGAGTTGATCACCCCGGAGATGGTCAATTTCATGCTGAAAGAGGGACGGGGTCTCCTGTGCGTACCCTTGCCGCGGGACGTTTGCCACGATTTGCGCCTGGGGCCCCAGACGGCGGAGAACACGGCCCGCCTGGGGACGGCATTTACAGTAACACTTGATGCCGACGCCCGGTTCGGGGTGACGACGGGGGTTTCGGCGGCGGACCGTTGCACTACCATCCGGCGGTTGGCACATCCGGAGGTGTCGGCGGACGACTTTGCCCGGCCCGGTCATGTCAACCCGCTGATGGCCCGGGACGGGGGCGTGCTCATCCGTGCGGGGCAGACCGAGGGCACGGTGGACCTGCTCCGGCTCGCGGGTATGCGCCCCATCGGCGCGTTGATCGAGGTGATGAACGACGACGGGACGATGGCCCGGGTGCCGGATCTGGTGAAGTTCTGCCGGAGGCACCGCATGAGGATGTGCACGATCGCCCACCTGATCGAGTATCGTCAACAGCGGGAGACCATCGTAGAGCGGGTGGAAACGGTCCCGTTCCCGACCGCTTACGGCGAGTTCACGCTTCATGCCTACAAGTCGCTCGTCGATCCCGAGCCTCACCTGGCATTGTGCTGCGGCGGGGTGGGTGACCTGGACGCCAGCGGTGAGCCTGTTCCGCACGATGAGGCCGTGATCGTTCGCGTCCATTCGGAATGCCTGACGGGAGACGTTTTTCACTCCATGCGGTGCGACTGCGGCGACCAGCTTCACTACGCCATGCACATGATCCAGGCCGAGGGCAAGGGGGCGATCATCTACCTCCGCCAGGAGGGACGGGGCATCGGTCTGCACAACAAGCTCAAGGCGTATCAACTGCAGGATCGGGGTCTGGATACCGTCCAGGCCAATGAGGAACTCGGGTTCCCCGCGGACAAACGTGACTATGGCATCGGGGCCCAGATCATTCGCGGCCTCGGCCTGCGCCGGCTCCGCATCCTGACCAACAACCCGAAGAAGGTCAGCCGCCTCGAGGTCTACGGGATCCAGATCGTCGAGCAGGTGCCCATCCAGATCCCACCCAACGTGGTCAATCGCGACTACCTCAAGGCCAAGAAGGAGAAGATGGGGCACCTCCTGGATAACCCGTAGCAGCGGGATGATTCGCCGCACAGAGATGGAAGGCGATGGCGGAGAGGTGCAATGCGGGACAGCCATGGAGCAGGGCATCGCGCGAGTAATTGATGCGAACTTGAACCGGGCCCGGGAGGCGGCGCGGGTGATGGAGGACTACGCGCGATTCGTCCTGGACGACCGGGCGGGCTGCGAGGTATTGAAGCGATTCCGCCACGATCTGGCGGATTGCGTGCAACGGATTCCCACACCCGAGCTTCTGGCTTCCCGTGACACGCCGGGCGATGTTGGCACCAACGTCTCTGCCCCCTCGGAGCGACGGCGGGCAGACGCCCGCGAGGTTTTCATTGCCGCGGCCAGGCGGCTGGCTGAAGCTCTGCGCACGGTGGAGGAGTACGCCAAGACGTTCGACGCGGATCTGTCGGCCGCGATCGAGTCCCTTCGTTATCGGGCGTACGATCTGGAGCAGCGGTTGCTCATGCGGGGCCAGCGGTCGGCGCGCTTCGCGGACGTGGGGCTGTACGTCATCATAACGGCATCGGTGTGCCGGGGTGATTGGCTGGAGACGGCGAGGAAAGCGATCGCGGGTGGTGCGGGTTGCATCCAACTGCGGGAGAAGTCCCTGGCGGACGGCGAGTTGCTGGTGCGGGCCCGGCAACTGGGCAGGCTGTGCTGCAAGAGCGGCGCGTTGTTCATCGTGAACGATCGCCCGGACGTCGCGGTGCTCAGCGACGCCGACGGCGTGCACCTGGGACAGACCGACATGCCACCCGCCGACGCCCGGCGGATCGTGGGTCCGGGCCGGCTGATCGGCCTCAGCACGCACACGCCGCAGCAGTTCCAGGGGGCTGTGGAAAGGGGCCCCGATTACATCTCCGTCGGACCGATGTTTGAGTCCGCGACGAAACCTCAGCCGCACGTGCCCGGCCCGGCCTTGCTCGCCCGGGCGGTGCGTGAAACGACGATCCCCATCGTACCCGTCGGTGGCATCACGCCCGACAACCTGGATACGCTGAAGCGGGCGGGCGCACGCCGGGTCTGCGTCTGTTCCGCCGTTATCGCAGCCGACGACGTGCAAGCGGCAGCCGGCAGCTTTGCCCGGCCCAAACGCGAGGAAGATGAAACCGCAGATGAACCAGGTGAACACAACTGAATCGAGGAAGATGAAACCGCAGATGACCGCCGATACAGTTGACAATTGCAAAGGGGAGAGTCAGGGGGATGTTTAGCCGCGCCCCGAAGGGAAGCGCGTTGACGTTTAGCCGCGCCCCGAAGGGA
>CAZOIA010000024.1:32388-41377 GCA_964579675.1 uncultured Planctomycetales bacterium
AGCCGCGCCCCGAAGGGAAGCGCGTTGACGTTTAGCCGCGCCCCGAAGGGAAGCGCGTTGACGTTTAGCCGCGACCCGAAGGGAAGCGCGTTGACGTTTAGCCGCGCCCCGAAGGGAAGCGCGTTGACGTTTAGCCGCGCCCCGAAGGGAAGCGTGTTGTTGTTTGGCGAAGGGAAGCGCGTTCGCCTCGCGAAGCCGCAAGCGGCTCAAAAAGGAGCCGTACCGGAGACGTGATGACCTTCACCTGGGATGAACTCGACCATATGAGTCCGAAGGGGAATTGGCGGATTCCACTGCCGCCGACCTGCGGGAAGTGCTCGTACAATCTGACCGGCCTGCCTGAGGACCGTTGCCCGGAATGCGGCACACCTTTCCGATGGAAGGAGGTTCGCAGGCGGGCGGCGTGGACGTGGACGCTGACGCTTCGGCTGCGGCATGCCAATCAGGACGCTACGATGGGGATTGTCCTGGCCCTGGGCGGCTGGTTCGGGCTGGGGTTTGTTCGTCTTCTGCGATGGGATTCGCTCTACCTGGTGGTCGCCCTGATCGCGCTGGTGGCGGCGGTGATGACCATCATACTCGGCTCACAGGTGTTGAACCTCCGCCGCGTGCCGAAGTGGGCCCGGTCGTACGTCGGTGATCCCCCGCCCAGCATACTGCTGGGAACGGCGGCCATGTTCCTGGGCTTCTCGCTGCTTTGTGCCGTCGTCCTCCTCTGGGGCTGAGACAGGTTCCTCGTGTTATCAGGGGCGCGTGGATGTATCGACCTTTTGCCATCGGTGTGCTGTTGCTCTGGGTCAGTGCGATGGCGGCCTTGTTTGCCCGGGACGTCTGGCCGGCGTGGACGGCCCAGGACCCGCCGCCCGTGACCATCGAGCAGTTCACCCAACTCGATCAACGGGAACGGCAGTTCGGCATCTCACGCTCGAGTGGCGAGCGGATCGGGACATCATGGAGCAAGGTCTCGCGGACGGGGCCCAGCACTACGATCTCCGGCACCATTCTTCTGGACGGTTTGCCATATATTCCCGTGGTCGTGGTCACGACGAACACCCTATTCGATGAACAGGGCGGTTTGGACAGCTTCAGGCTCGATATTCACGGCGTGCCGATGACGAGGATCCACATTCGCGGCGAACGCCGGGGCATCTACTTCCCGTGTGAACTGCACCTGGGCACGATTCACCAGCAGGTGAACCTCGATCTGGCGGCCAGTCGTCTGATCGGTGAGTCCCTGCGGCCGTTCTCGTTCCTGCCGACCCTCGAGGTGGGTCAGTCCTGGCGGATGCAACTGCTCGATCCGCTGTCGGCCGCGATGGGCGGGGGGGCCAACTTCACGTCCGTCGTGGCACGCGTGACCGGCATGGAGACGATAGAGCATCCTGAAGGATCCGGCGAGTGGGTTGAATGTTTTGTGGTGGAGACATCGCCCCAGCGGTCCAAGGCCTGGGTTGATCGGGCCGGCGAGGTTCTTGTCCAGCAAGTAGATATGCCGGGCCTGGGACCGATCACGGTTCGCGAGGAGCCGTTTAACGAGACAAGGAGAAACGTGGCGGGACGGCAGCTCCGCCGACGGATCGGCACGGGAGGTCCCGCAGCAGCGGATCCGCCTGATGAGACGGTGGAGTAGCTGCGCGCTTGCGCACCCGCGGCTGGGCGCGAGAACAGATATGCCAACTGCAATCGACATCCGCGACGTGACCAAGCGCTACGGCGAGTTCACGGCAGTAGCTCATCTGACGCTGGAGGTTCGCCAGGGCGAACTGTTTGCGTTTCTCGGGCCCAACGGAGCGGGCAAGACCACGACGATCAAGATGATCACCGGGCTCCTGATCCCGGACAGCGGTGCGGTGCTGGTATGCGGCCATCCGATGGCCAGGGATGGGCGGCTGGCCAAGGCCAAGCTCGCTTACGTGCCGGATCAACCCTTTCTGTACGAGAAGCTCACCGGCCACGAGTTCCTCGATTTCGTCGGTGAGATGTACGGGCTTGAACGCGACACCATGCGGGCCCGCCGCCGCTGGTTGATGGATCAGTTGGATATGGGGGACTGGCTGGAGCAGCTCACGGAGAGCTACTCGCACGGAATGAAGCAGCGAACGGTCCTGGCTGCGGCCCTGCTTCATGAGCCCAGGGTCCTGGTGATCGACGAGCCGATGGTCGGGCTCGATCCACGCACGGTTCGGAGGGTTAAGGACCTGATGCGCGAGATGACCGGCCAGGGTCGAACCGTGTTCATGAGCACGCATACGCTGGCGGTCGCCGAAGCGGTCGCCGATCGCATCGGGATCATCCATCACGGCCGGCTGGTGGCGGTTGGCACGCTCGAGGAACTGCGAGCCCAGGCCGCCGAGAGCGATTCCCTGGAGGATATCTTCCTCAGCCTGACCGCGGACGAGGAGGACGAGTCGGCCGAGACGATACCGACCTGACGCGTGGGACGCCCCACCGGGGGCAACGGATCGCAGGACAATGGCCATTGCAGTCAGCGATCGTCAACCACCGCCCGGTAATCCGGCGATCAGCTTGCCGGAGGCTGGCGTTGCGTTGCTGTTTCGGCTCCGGCTCGCGCTGCTGAGGAACTGGTTCTATCAGACGGTGCGTGATCGGCCGCTCAAGGTGATCGGGACCGCCGCCTCCATCGTGCTCATCTGGGCGGGGCTCTACATTCTGTTCGTCCAGACCTTCAGGCTCGTCCGTCGCGACGTGTTGGAGGGGATCGTCGCCACGCCGCTGATCTTTACCTTTTTCTTTCTCGCGCTGACGGGCATGCTCGCGTTCTCCAACGCGATCCTCTGCTACGGCGGGTTGTTCCGGCGGGCGGAGAGTGCGTATCTGCTCACTACTCCGTTGCTGCCGCGGGACCTGGTCATCGTCAGGTACATGGAAAGCCTGATACTGTCGAGCTGGTCGCTGGTGCTGCTCGGTTTTCCGCTGATGACCGCGATGGCAATCACGTTCGATGAGCCCTGGATATTCTACCCGCTCTTTCTGGGGCTTTTTCTGCTGTTCATTCCGCTGCCGGGCGCGCTGGGGTTGCTGCTGGCCTGGCTGGTGGTGATGGTGTTTCCAAAGACGCCAAGACGCGCGATGATCTTTGTTGCAGCGCTGCTGGCGGCCGTGGGCGGATGGTGGCTTTACGGAATCGCCACCGCGCCGGTCACGTCAAGTATCTGGCTCAAGCACTTCTACGACCGCGTGTCGGTGATCCAGAATGCCGTGTTGCCTCACACCTGGGTCTCCAAGGGTATCAACCACGCCGTGCAGCGCCAGCCCGGGGCGGCGTCATTCTACCTGTTCGTGACGCTCGCCAACGCGTTGTTTGCCAGCGTGGTGGCGGTTGCCGTCGTGTCGCGCGGTCTGATGCCGGCCTTCGCCCGGGCCCAGTCCTCCGGAGCCCGAGGCGTGCGGCGGGCCGGGCGCGTCCTCGCCTGGACCGCCGAACTGCTGTTCGCTTACCTGCCCCGGCGGCAACGCCTGCTGGCGGCCAAGGATCTCAAGAGCTTCTTCCGCGATCCGCTCCAGTGGTCGCAGATGGCCATCCTGTTCGGGCTGCTGGCCCTGTACGTGAGTAACGTCCAGCGCCTGTGGACGGACCTGGCTGATCCCCGCCTGCAATTGCTGATCGCCTTTCTGAACCTGACCGCGGTGAGCCTGATCCTGGCGACGTTCACCAGCCGGTTCGTCTTTCCTCTGGTCTCGCTTGACGGGCAGCAGCTCTGGCTGTTGGGGTTGCTGCCTCTGCGGCGAAGCCGGTTGATCACGGCCAAGTTCCTGTATGCGGTGACCATTACGCTCCTGACGGCGCTGGTGGTGATGGCGGCCTCGGTGGTTCGGTTGGGACTGTCCCGGCCACTAGCGGTGGCGCACCTGGTCTCCATTTCCGCGATCTGCGTCGGGCTGTGCGGCGTCAGCGTCGGCATGGGTGCGCGGATGCCGGTGTTCCACGAGCGCAACCCAGCCCGGATTGCCGGCGGGTTCGGCGGGACCATCAGTCTGCTCGTATCGGTGGCGCTGGTCGTGGTTTCGCTGGCCGGGATGGGTGTTATGAGCGCCAGGGCGGTGGATGCCGGTTTTGGCGACACGCTGACCCCGCCCATGCTGGCGTGGCTGATCGCGGTGATCGTGCTCAATGCCGCCGCCGCCGCCGCCTGCCTGGCCGTCGGCATTCGCCACTTCAACCGCGTGCAGTGCTGAAAGAGGCCCGAGTCACGCCGTCCGGTTTCAGCGTCCCACGCCGGCGTGCCCGATAACTTTCGTCTTCCAAGGTTCTCTTGCGTTTTCTTCCTTTCCTGCCAAACTTGCGCCTTCCACGCCGCTCGCGGGCAATGGATACAATCGACCCAGCGGGGTACAATGCACTGGGGAGACAGCGAACCAGGGGAGGAGGAAGAAGATGTCAGAGTCAGGCCCATCCTCGTTTGCCAAGCCCTCGGCGCAACTGCCGGGGGCTCACAGACCGATCGTCCCTTTCACCGGACAGGAGAAGCGCAAAATCTTCAAAGGCATGGTGGTCGGCGAACTGGAGGCCGGCTTTCTTCGTTACTCGCGCCGGGAGGCGCTGCTGCGGTACGCCGCCAGACTCGGGATCCCCGAGTTCGAAGCCTGTCTGTTGATTGCCGAAGCCCAGTACCACGCGGGCGACATTGAACCGATCCAGTTTGACACCGCCGCTACGCTCGACAGCATCACCCGGCCCGAGGCATGGTCGATCCCGATGCGGTTGTCGTTCACGCTGGTGGTGGCGATAGTCGCGGACCTGTTGCTCATCTACTGGTTGTTCGGCTGATACCGTGCCGCGGTGCTCATCCGGTCAGTTGCATCGGCAGCGCATGCCATTGCTGAAGTTCGTACCACAGCACCGATTTCCCGTTGAACAGCATGTGGACAAGGATCGGCACGGCGAGGGACCCTCGCCGCTCGTACAGGTAGCCGAGAACCACTCCGAATGCCGCCAGCGCCGCAACGTGGTGCGGTGTGGCCGTGTGCATGAACGCGAACAGCAGGGCGGTGCTGGCGATGGCGATCCAGCGATGACGCATCGACCCCCATCGACGCGGGACGAGCTTCTTGATACCGGTCTGCAGGATGCCACGGAAGAACAGCTCCTCGCCCACGGGAGCGAGGATCAGCGCGCCGCCGATCGCGAGCGCTCGCATCGACGCGGTGGCCGACGGTTCGTTGAGCAACTTGAACACGGTGTGGTCGGGGAAGATGAACGTGGGCCGGAGCAATCTGATCAGGGACATGGTGGCGAGGGACACCAGGTTACAAAGACACAGCGCAGCCAGCCAGCCGCCCAGGGCACACACCAGCTCCGAGCGGATCGCCCGGCGGCCGATGGCGAACCCGCGCCAGCCGGATCGGAACGCCCACCCGGCTACCACCAGACAACATGGCACGATCAGCACCTGCATCAGATTGGCCGCGAGCAGCGCTCGCCACGACCGCAGAGCCTCCTCCCCGAGCCCGGCCGGCGCGGCCAACATCGCCACCTGGGCACCGATCGTCCAGCCCAGCAGGTTCACGAGGAAACAGACCCACACCAGCAGCAGTGAAAGCCGGTTGGCCCGGATCGGCGAGCCGCGCAGCGGATCCCCTCGCCCGCGCCGCCACCATTGGACGATGACCAAGGCCACCACCATCCCGCCGAAAGATACGAGCAGGTAGTCAATCCGCTGCAATGCTATCAGGAGTCGTGGCATCGGCGAGCCTGGCGTCATCGCGATCGCCCGCGGAATCGGCTAAAATGGTGGTTCGATCACCGGAGCGATCGCGTGGGCACTATATTGGATCAGATCGTGGAAACCAAGCGGGTCGAGGTGGCGCGGGCCCGCCGGCCGCTGGCGGAGCTGAAAGCCATTGCGGCCGATGCGCCGCCGCCTCGCGACTTCTACGCTGCCGTTGCCGCCAAGCCGGCCCGCGGGGTCAACCTGATTGCCGAGATCAAACGCAAGTCGCCGTCGGCGGGCCTGATCCGAGCGGATTTCGACCCGGTCGCCCTGGCGAAGGTCTATCATGCCGCCGGTGCCAATGCCCTGAGCGTACTGACCAACGAGCCATACTTCGACGGAAGGCTGGAGTTCATCGAGCAGGTCAAGACCGCGGTTGAACTGCCGGTGCTCCGCAAGGATTTCCTGATTGATCCGTACCAGGTCTACGAGTCGCGAGCCGCCGGTGCAGACGCGGTGCTGCTGATCGGCGAGGTGCTCACGCCGCAGCAACTGCGCGACATGCTGGAGCTTGCCTGCGAACTGGGCATGACCAGCCTGATCGAGGTGCACGAGGCCCGGACGCTGACCGGCCTGCAAGGTGCCGTCGGGTTCCCCAATGACAAGCGGAGCCTGCTCGGCATCAACAACCGCAACCTCAAGGTTCAGCAGACGGATCTGTCCACGACTGAAACCCTAGCGAAGATGGTCGGCAAAGACACCGTCCTGGTCTCCGAAAGTGGCATCAAGACGCACGAGGACGTTGAGCGGCTCATCAGAGCCGGCGCCCGTGCCCTGCTGATCGGCGAGACTTTCATGCGCGCTGCTGATATCGGCGCGAAGATCAGGGAGCTGTTGGGGCCGCTGCCGGGAGACTGAGGTCGCGCCCGGCGACGCGGGCCCGACTCGCTGTCGCGCCTTCACGTCTGTTCCGGGTCTCCCGCAGAAATCGGTCAGCGACTCGCGCGGGAACCGCTCTACCTCGGCGCCAGGCCCAAATCGGCCAGGAGTTCGCGCAGGAACGGCTCGACGTCCGTGACCAGGCCGATGGTCTGGAAGCTGCCGCGATCCGCCAGTTTGGTGACCACGGCCGGCGAGATGTCCACGCACACGACGGGAATGTGCGCGGGCAGGAGATTCCCGGTGGCGACCGAGTGCAGTTGCGTGGCGATCATCAGGGCAAACCCGACGTGCCCTTCCTGGACGTGCCGGCGCATGATGTCCTGTGCCTCGAGGGCGTCCGTGACAACGTCCGGTAACGGGCCGTCGTCCCGGATCGATCCCGCCAGCAGGAACTCGACATCTGCCTTAACGCAGGCGTGCATGATGCCGGTAGTCAGCACGCCGGTCTCTACCGCGGCCCGGATCGATCCACATCGACGGACGGTGTTGATCGCGCGGAGGTGGTGCTCGTGCCCCGCTTCCACCGAAATCGCCCGATCCATATGGACGCCGAGCGACGTGCCGAATAGCGCCTGCTCGATGTCGTGGGCGGCCAGGGCATTGCCGGCGAACAGGATGTTGACGTATCCCTCGTCGATCAACCTGACCACGTGCCGGACCGAGCCCGTGTGCACGATCGCCGGGCCGCCGACCAGAAGGATCTTCCTGCCGGCCTCCTTCGCCTCCCGCATTCGCCTTGCCACGTCGTTGATGATGACGTTCTTCGGCTTCTCCGTGGAGATGATCGAGCTCATGAACTCGAACACGCCCCGCCGGCGTGACCGTTCCAACGGTATGACTCTGGTGCCCTGATGGCCCACGAGGATGTGGTCGCCCCTCTTCACGTGGGCCACGGGCACGCATTCAAACAATCCGCTCGCCTCATCGAGCCGAACCCCGCAGTCCATCTCCTGCTTGTGTACATCAACCCAGTTGCCCTCCCAACGAACCTGCGTTTTCTGGTTTGTCGTCGAGTAGAACGACTCGGGGAAGACGCCGTCGCGCTCCGCGGGGGCCAGGTTCGCGTTTTTCTCCGTCCTCACCGTTGCCCCATGTTTGCCGAGCCGGGCGATGAGTTCCGACAACCGTGCCGGATCCGGGGCGGAGACTTCGATCGTGGCCGAGCTGCGATCCTCTCGATGCTGGCCGATGTCAACCTGCGCCAACCGGAAATCAGCACCGAAGGCCAGGATCTCATCCAGGATCCGAGACAGGATCATCGAGTCAATGAGATGCCCTTCCACTCGAACTTGTTCACTGAGCATATGACGTTCACCTCCGATCGCCGGGATGAGCACCGGGCTCCTCAGGTGACCCTTGCCCGCCCCGACTGTCCGGTGCTGCTTCGGCAAGGATTTCGCTGTCCGCGCCCGACGATGATAACCGGCCCATTGGACCGCGGAAAGGCGGGAAAAGGGAAGTCTGCGGTGAGCGATCAGTCTTCGTCGGTCAGATCGAACAGGGCCCGGATGGTGTCGGCATAGACGCGGGTGGCGCGGTCGGCGGGGTCGCGGTTGAGCAGTCGCACCGGGTGGTGGAGCAGCTTCTGCGTCACGCGGTGCAGCATCTGCTCGATCAGCTCGCGGTCGCGGGGGGAGGCGTTTTCGAGCTTGGGCAGGAGTCGTTCGAACTCGCGGCGGCCGACGTCGTGGAAGTGCCGCTGCAGGGCTGCGATCAGCGGGCCGACGTCCTGCGCCGGCTGTCCGGCGACACACTCCATGACGCTGGCCTCGATGATCTGGTGGCACCGGGCGATTGCCTCCTTGCGGTGGGCGAGGTTGGCTTCGGTAACCGACTGCAGGTCATCAATGTTGTAGAGAAATACGCAATCGTGCTCGCCGACGGCCGGGTCAACGTTGCGGGGAACGGCGATGTCGATGATGAACAGCGGGCGGTACCGGCGTCGCTCGGGAATGGGCGCGAACGCATCCGCAGTGAGGATTGACTCGCGGGCGCCGGTGCAACTGATGACGATGTCCACCTCGGCCAGGCGGTCGATCCACTGGAGGTAGGGGACGACCTCGGCGGGGACGTTGCAGCAACGGGCGATGCTCTCCGCCAGTGCGACGGCCCGCTCGTGCGTGCGGTTGGTGACGCACAGTTGCCGGGGCCTGGTGCTCAACAAATGGGTCAGGGTCAGCTCGCCCATCTTGCCCGCCCCGACCATGAGAACGGTCTTGTCGTCGAAGTGGGAGAAGATTTGCCGGGCCAGGTCAACCGCGGTACTGCCCACGCTGAGCCGGCCGGTGGCAATCCCGGTGGTGGTGTGGACGTGTCTGGCAGTGCTGAACGCCCGCTGGAAGAGCGGCTCGAGCGTCCTGCCGACCGTGCCCGCG
>CAZOIA010000025.1:0-40868 GCA_964579675.1 uncultured Planctomycetales bacterium
GAAACACCTGGGGGCGGCGCCTTCCAACAAGCCGCCCAAAGTGTCATGCACCCTCAGCCTCGTTGCTGGCCCCCCTGTCCTTTTCATTTGGCGTAGCCTCGGGTAGCCTATCGCGCTTGCAGCGTGGACGGCTGCACGAGCAAGAACGGAGGATTCATCCATGAGCCAACCTCGATCGCTGACTCGGCGCCGATTGTTAGAGCGCGGGGCCGGTCTGGCGGCCGGTGCCGTCGCCGCACCGTACGTGATAACCAGCCAGGCGCTCGGTGGCCCCGGCAAGCCCTCGGCAGGCAACCGCCTCACCCTGGGCTTCATTGGGGTCGGGGGCATGGGCAGCGGGCATCTCCGCGCGTTTCTCGGCATGCCGGACGTGCAGGTCCTTGCGGTGGCGGACGTATACGAGAAAAACCGCACCCAGGCGATGGAGCGGGTCGGGAAGGATTGTGCCGGCTACAATGACTACCGGGAGCTGCTGGCCCGGGCGGATATCGATGCGGTGGTGATCGCCACGCCCGATCACTGGCACACCATGACCGCGATCCACGCGTGCGAGGCGGGCAAGGACGTGTACTGTGAGAAACCACTGACCCTGACGATCCGCGAGGCGAGGCGAATCGTTCAAGCCGCCCGCCGCAATGGGACTGTCTTCCAGGTCGGCAGCCAGCAGCGCTCGAGCGACAACTTCCGGTTCGGGTGCGAGCTGGTCCGCAGCGGGCGCATCGGTAAGCTGGAGTGGGTGCGGGTGAGGATCGGTGGGGGCCCGGCGTGCGGGTTCGAGGCCCCTCAACCGCCGCCGCCGGGGCTCGACTGGGACTTCTGGCTGGGGCCGGCCCCGTGGGCGGAGTACACGCCCAGACGCTGCCACTATGACTTCAGATGGATCTACGATTACTCCGGCGGGAAGATGACCGACTGGGGCGCGCACCACAACGACATCGCCCAGTGGGGCATCGGTGCATCCCATACCGGGCCGATCAAGACCGAGCCGATCTCAGCGACGTTCCCCACGAAGGGCCTGTTCGACACCGCGACCAGCTTCGAGATAAAGCACACGTACGCCAACGGCGTCGTGTTGTACACGAACAGCGGCGGCCCGGGCCCCGGCGTGCATTTCCAGGGCACGGACGGATGGGTGAAGCTGGATCGCGGGCACTTCAGCACGAGCGACCCGGAGATCCAAGCCGAGCCGCTGGGCGCCGGTGATGTCCATCTTTACCGGAGCCCGGGGCACCACCGCGACTGGCTCAACTGCATTAAGACCCGCAAGCGCCCGATCTGCGACGCAGAGATCGGCTGCCGATCGGTGACCGTGTGCCACCTCGGCACGACCGCGATCCGGACGGGTAAGACGATCCATTGGGACCCGGACAAGGAAGAGATCACCAACGATCCCAGTCTGGCCCGCTGGTTGAGCAAGCCCTACCGGGCGCCGTGGCGGATTTGAGCAAACGGCGCATACGCCACAAGACACGGAGGCCGCCGGGCAATGAGAACCCGACCGCACAAACCGGTAACCAGGAGCATGCCCCAAATGAGAGCCGCAGTCACATTCATTGTAAGCTTCGTATTGCTGCCGACGCCCGTCCAGGCGGTTCAGCCACTAGCGGCTGAGGACGCGCGGATCAAGGCCCTGGGCAGTCAGGACGGTGGTGCGCGGGCCAGGGCATCGGAGGAACTGGTTTCGGCCGGTGCAGCGGCAGTGGCGCCGCTGCTGGCGGTGATGGACAAGGACGAGCGAACCGCGGGCAAAACGGCCTACGAGACGCTCTTTCGGATCACCCAGCAGGCGGCGGGCACGAAGCGCGGGCCGGAAGTGGCGGGCGAGCTGGCCCGTGAGTTGGGCGGCAAACATTCGGTCAGCACGCGGCGCAGTATCTGCCGGTTACTGAGCTTTGTGGCCGGCGATGAATCGGTTGACGCGCTGTACAAGGCGATGAACACGAAGGATCTTGCCGAGATGGCCCGGTGGGCGCTGGCCCGCATTCCGACTCGTCGGGCGACCGAGGCCCTGATCGGCGCACTTCAGATCACGGAGCTGAAAGAGAAGATCGCGGTCATCAACAGCTTGGGCGAGCGGGGCGACAAGCGTGCAGTGCGTGCCCTGCAAGGCCGGGCGGCCCATAGAAGCCCTGCGGTCCGTGCTGCGGCCTTGGATGCCCTGGCCATGATACCGGTCCCGGAGTCACTCGAAACGATCGCCGGCGCGGTCAAGAAAAAGCAGACCGGTGCGGCGGCGGCCATGCTAACCTTCGGGGAAACGCTGCTGGACGCCGGCCTGTCGCGGAGCGCGGGCGAGGCGTTCAGGACACTCTCTGATTCATCCTCACTGACCGTGGCAGAGCGTTGCCGGCTGCTGCACGGCCGGGGACGGGTGGGCGGCAAGCAAGCGATACCGTTTGTCCTGACGGCGCTGGACGATGAGAGTCCGCACGTTCGCGGGGCCGCGGTCCAGGCGTGCGCCATGCTGCCGGGCGAAGATGCAACCGCCGCGATCGCAAAGAAGATGGCCGGCGCGAGGGGGCTGCTCAAGGCGGACCTGCTGGACGCCTTGGGGCATCGCGGCAGCGCCATGGACGAGGGCTCGGCGGAGTTGATCGTTGCTGAGGCCGAGTCGAGCAAGGATGAGTCGGTCCGCGTGGCAGCGATTCGGGCGATCGAGAAAGCGGGTATCGACTCCGGCGTGCCTGTGCTATTGAAGCTGCTGGCCGGCCCGGAGAGCCCCACCCGCGATGCGGCGGAGCACGCGATCAATCACATGCCGGGCCAGGGCGTCACCGAACAAATCGCGGGTGCCGTCGGCGGGGCCGCGCCCCCAACCCGCGCAATGCTGATCCTCGCCCTGGGACACCGGGGTGGTCCGGCCGCCCTGGAGGTGGTGACGAAGGCAGCCAAGAACGACGATGTGAGCGTTCGCGCGGCAGCCTTCAAGGCGATCGGCGTGCTCAAGGCGGAGGCGGGATTCGACGCACTGCTGGCGGGATTCAAGGGTCAGCCCGGTCCTGATCGCGAGGCGGCGGAGAAGGCGATGCGACAACTGGAAGGTGACGCGGTGACGGTTAAGATGCTGGCCGCGTACCAGCGGGTCTCCGAGGACCAGAAGCCTTCCCTGCTTCGCGTGATCGGTTGGCGGAAACACGCGGACGTCCCGCCGCTGTTGTCCAGAGAGGCGAACAACCCCAGCGCCGATATCCGGGCGGCGGCGGTCGAGGGCCTGGGCCGGCAGGATGACCCTGCCGTCGCGCCGACGCTGCTCAAGGTGGCCAGGGGCGGCCCGGCCAACGTGACCGAAGCTGCCCTGGCGGGGTACCTGCGGGCGGCCCGGCGCCTCGAGGGTAAGGATCGACTTGACGCCGGCCACATGTACGTCCAAGCCATCAGGCTTGCCGCTGCCGACGACCAGAAACGCGAAGCTCTCAACGGCATTACCCGGAACGTCAACCCCGGCAACGAGGCCGTGCTCCCGCTGCTCGTGCCCCACCTGCGGCAGGGCAACGTCCGGTCCGAAGCCGCCCGGGCCGTGGCCCCGTTCGCCATGCATCTGCCCGAATCGCGCAAGTCCGAAGCGATCGAGCTGCTCAGGCAGGTGGTCAAGCTCTCACCGGGCAACGACACGACTCGCAAGGCGGTTGAGCACCTCCGCAAGCTCGGCGTGGACATCGACCCCGCCCGCGATGCCGGCTTCATCACCGAATGGTGGGTCATCGGCCCGTTCCCGAACCCCGGCAACGAGATGTTCAGCAAGGCGTATTTCCCCGAGCGGGAGGTCGATTTGCAGGCCAAGCGCGAGCTTGCCGGCAAGGAATACGCGTGGAAGCAATCCCACACGGCCGATCTGCGGGGCATCATCGATCTCGAACAGGTCGTCGCCCGCAAGGACAACGTCGGGGCCTACGGCTACGCGGAGATTACGGTTGACGCCGCCTGCGACGTGGTCCTCAAGATCGGCAGCGACGACAGCATCGTGGTGTGGATCAACGGGGAGCAGGTTCACGCGTGGTCCGGCAGCCGGGGGGTCCGGGTTGACCAGGATCAGGCCAGGGCCCGGCTCGAGGCGGGCGTCAACAAGATCCTGGTCAAATGTCTGAACGGCGGTTCCGATTGGGCCTACTGCGTGCGGGTCACAACCCCCGGCGGCGAGCCGGTCGCATTCAAATAACAGCCGCTTGCGGCTTCGCGCCGCACGCCTGCGGTTTCGCGCCGCACAGTTGCGGCTTTGCACAACAAGGGCGGCATGGTTCCCTACCGCTTTGGGTGACATGGTGGTGAAGAAGGCATCACCCAACAAAGGCACGGTGGCGTCCTGTCTCAAGCATTACGGAAGGAGACCGAAATGAGCGTTCGTCATGTTTTCCCCCTGACCGTGGTAGCCGGCGTGCTGATCGGCACGGTGGCTCTTACCCCGCAGTTCTCGGTGCTCACGCTGGCCCAGGAAGCGACTCCTGCACCGGCCCCGCCCGGCGGCAAGGTCAAGACGCTGCTGTTGACGGGTGGGCCCATCCACGACGGCAAGGCCATCGGCAATGTCGTTCAGGAGGCGATGGAGAAATCCGGCAGGTTCGACGTGACCCGCGTTCATGAGGATCTGAACGCATTCCTGGCCGAGCGAATCAAACCGTACCAGCTCGTGGTGTTCTACAACACGCTTGGAGAGATCACGGAAGCCCAGAAGCGCGGGCTCATGAACCACATTGCCAGCGGCAAGGGATACGTCACGTTCCACTCCGGTGCTGATTCGTTCCGCGGCGATCCCGACTATCGCGCCCTGGTTGGCGGATACTTCGTCACGCACCCCAGGTATCGCAAGTATCAGGTCAGCGTCACGGAGAACGACAGCCCCATCACCAAGGGCATCGACGAGTTCATGATCACGGATGAGCAGTACATCCTCGAGTACGATCCGCGCGTGAACGTGCTGGCCAACGCGCTGTGGAAGGGCAGGGCGATGCCGGTGATGTGGACGAAGTCATGGGGCAAGGGTCGGGTGTTCTACTGTGCATTCGGCCACGACGTCAAGGCCTGCCAGCAGGAGATGACCCAAAGGCTGCTGCTTCGCGGTGCCTTGTGGGCCGCCGGCCGCGAGGTCACCGACTGACCCGTCATGCCACCCTCACGCTTCGCTTACGCCCCCTGGTGACGGTCGGTTGGCGTGCTGGTCTGGTGGCGCCCCATCCCTTTCACAGAAAGGGGCGGGGGATAGGTCAATATGTGCTCCGCCCTACATTCTACCAGGTGGTGGCCGCGGCCTCGCCGGTGCGTGCCGCCCGGCCGCCGACCCAGCGGCGCACCGCCAGTACGATGATCCCGAATGACATGGCCAGCACCAGAACATCGGTGATGGCCAGGGCAGCCGTTCCGGGCCAGCCGGGCAAATAATTGACCCGTAACAGGCGCACCATCATCGTGATCGCCGTGATGAGCATGAAGAGCGTCGGGAGCAACGTGTACCAGATCGGCCGGCCGTGGGCGATCAGCCAGCAGGTCGCCACCAAAAGCGCCAGCGCCGCCAGCAGTTGATTCGACGAGCCGAAAATCTTCCAGACGACCTCATAACCGTTCCCCAGACCCAAGAGCAGCATGAGCCCGACCGCAATCCCGGAGTTGACCCAATAGTGCCGCAGCGTCGTGAGCCCCCAACGTCGGAGCCCGCTGGTCACGATGGCGGGCTTGCCTGGGGCGTCATCGAGAGGTGCCGGTTTCCCGGTGCTCAACCCGACCGTGTCGGCGACCTGAGCAGCATCACCTTGGCACGCCTCCACCGGTTCCGCTCGGCGTTGGGCGGCAGCGGCAAATACGTCGTACCGGCCAAAGAACGTTGCCCAGCCCTCCTCGATCATGTACCGGGTCAACCGAATGGCCGTGTCCAGCGTGGTCACCAGAAAACCTTCCAGCAGCAGCATCGCACCCAACGCGCCGCTGGCGATCGGCAAACCCAAGCCAACATGAGCGGTATGCCCCACGCCCATCGCGAACGTCAGGACCGGATTGCCCTTGATCCCTTCCGGATGACAATAGCCCTGGTAGCCCTTCAGCGTCAGGCCGACGATCAGACAGCACACGACGCAGACGGCCAGGAAGCTCTCCAGCAGCATTCCATAGTATCCGACCTTCCGGGCTGCCGTTTCGCTCGACAACTGTTTGCAGGTCGTCCCGCCGGCGCAAAGACTATGAAACCCGCTCACCGCACCGCACGCAATGAGCACGAACATCACCGGCCAGCCGGGCCCCAGTTGTTCACTGCCGGCCGACCAGTTGTTCATCGGAATCCCCGCGGCATGTGCGGTCTGACCACCGCCCCGCAAGGCCGCCGCCACCAACGCGGCAATCAGGAACACAATCCCCACGTAAAGGATATGCACATTGATGAAATCTCGACTCTGCAGGAACAGCCAGACCGGCACCCCGGCTGAAATGAGCACGTAGCCGCTGATCATCAGCTTCCACGTGAGTGGTTTGACTGCCATGGGCAAGTGCAATCCGATCAGGATCGAGATGGCACAGATGACAATCGCCAGCATTGAGCATACCCACACGGGCCACTTGCGTTTCAGGTACAGAAAGCCGATCAAGGGCGAGCAGGCAGTGATGACAATGACCGACGTGGACGCGATGCCGCCGATGATCGCTTCTCCCTGAACCACGCGGAACAGCTTCTGAGTAGGGTCGAGCTGGAGGGTGACCACCGATACTTTCGAGGTCAGGGCGGTGGCCGACAGATCCAGAAAGGCGGCACATACCAGCGCCAGCAGGGCGACGAGCAGGATGAGCAGCATCACGAAAGCGCCGGGCCCGATATATCGCCGGGCGATCACGGTCAGGTTCTTGCCCCCCTCCCGGACTGCGATATGAGTCGCCGCGAAGTCGTGCACCGCACCCAGAAACACCCCGCCCAACAGGATCCACAACAGGGCCGGCCCCCACCCGTAGAGAATCGCCACCACCGGGCCGATGATCGGGCCCGCGCCCGCGATCGAGGCGTAATGATGGGCGAAGACGACCGGGGTCCGTGTGGGCACATAGTCACGCCCGTCGTTGATCGCCACCGCCGGCGTGATGCGATCTGCTCGCTCGCCTAGAACCCTGGCGATCACGGGAGCGTAAAAGCGACCGCCGAGAAACAGAACCACTGACGCGGCCAGCATGATCAACAGCACAATCATGACCAGCCTCGTAAGGAGAAAAACAAGATTTCCTGGGAGAACGACCTCAATTCGCGACTCTCAACTCTCTATTTCCTCAAGCCAATCCCGCCTTTTCCTCGAGGCCGAACATGATGTTCATGTTCTGGATCGCCTGGCCGGATGCGCCTTTGACCATGTTGTCGATGACCGAGAGCACCACGATCCGCGACTTGACCACGCGGGCGCTCAGGTCGCAGAAGTTGGTGCGGGCTACGTCCGCGGTCCGGGGCAGGGCGGGGCGGATCCGGATGAAAGGCTCGTCCTGGTAGGCGTCGGCGAACACCTGCATCACGTGCTCGAGGGACACCGGCTGCAGCGGTTTGAGATGAATGGTCGAGAAGATGCCGCGCTGCATCGGCACCAGGTGGGGGGTAAAGACTACCGACGACTTGCCCCGGCGGACGTAGGGGTCGAGCGTCCGTTCGATTTCGACCATGTGCCGGTGGTTGCCGACCTGGTATGCCTCGAACGTCTCGTTTCGCTCGGGGAAATGGTGCTCGGGTGTGGGGCGGCGGCCGGCGCCGCTGATCCCGCTGGCCGCATCAACGATCACGTCCTGGGGATCGATCAGCCCCGCCTTGAGCAGCGGAATAATCCCCAGGGCCGCCGACGCGGGATAGCAGCCGGGATTCGCCACCAGCGAGGCCGACCGGATCTTGGCCCGATGGAACTCGGGCAACCCGTAGACCGCGTGGGAGAGGTTCTCCGGGTCAGTGTGGGTCCTGTTGTACCACTGCCGGTAGTCGGCCCGCTCCTTGAGCCGGTAGTCGGCAGAGAAGTCGATCACCCGCAACCCCGCCGCCAACAGGGCCGGTGCGTGCTCCATCGCCACGCCGCTCGGCAGGCAAAGCATGGCGACATCGGCCCGGGCCTTGAGTGCTGGCGGGGCGATCGGCTCGCACCGCACCTCCAGTCGGCCCGCCAGTTCCGGGAATATCTCGTCGATCCGGGGCTGGGGATCACGCCGGCTGCACAAGGCCACGATCTCGGCCTGCGGATGCCTCAGCAACCAGCGGATCGTCTCCCGTGAGGTGTAGGCTGTCGCACCGATGATCGCGACACGAACTCTCTTCTCGTCCGGCATCTCGGGTTCTCGGCTCCGCCGGGTCGTGCACCTCAAGGTTATCCGAAGTTCGGCCTGGATGGAGGATTCGGGCTTCGGGCTGGTGCCGTCAGACGCCTGTAAAAACGACCCCGCCAACGCGTCGCCGGGGCCGTGGGAATATCCAATCTTGCGATCGGCGAATCGTCACCGCTTGGAGAACTGGAAGCTCCGGCGAGCACCACGCCGGCCGTATTTCTTCCGCTCTCTCATCCGGCTGTCACGGGTCAGGTATCCGCCAGCTCGCAGGGCGTCGTCATACTCCTGGTTGGCCGCCTTCAATGCCCGGGCCACTCCGAGCAAGATCGCTCCCGCCTGACCGGTGATCCCGCCGCCCGTGACGTTCACGAAGACATCTACCTTCCCGTGGGTTTCCGTTGCCTTGAGGGGGGCGACGGCATCGAGGCGATCGCGCTCCTGCGTGAAGTAATGTTCGAGCGGCCTCTTGTTGACCTCGAACTTGCCGTTGCCGGCCCGGAGGCGGACTCGCGCCACCGCGCGTTTGCGCCGACCGGTCCCCCAGAAGTAGTGCTTATCCGGAGGCGGCTCGGGGATCGTCGGCGAGACCGGCTCTTGAGCCGACTTGGCTTCCTCCGTCGATTTCGGTTCTTCGGGCACGTTCACCATCCTTGACAAATCGGTCTTGCTTCGTCTGGTCCGCCCGCGGCTCTCAGCGGTGCGCCGAAGGCTTACGTGAGCGCCAGTTCCAGCGGCCTGGGCTGCTGGGCGGCGTGCGGATGCTCGGGACCCGCGTAGACCTTGAGTCGTTTCAGCATCCGCCGAGCGAGCTTGTTCTTCGGCAGCATTCGCCGCACCGCGAGCTGGATCACCCGCTCGGGATGCCGCTCCATCACCCTGGCGATGGGCACTACCTTACGCCCCCCGGGATAATACGTGTAGTGATCGTACTCTTTCTGCTCCAGCTTCCGCCCGGTGAGCTTCACCTTCTCGGCGTTGACCACCACCACGAAATCGCCGGTCAACACGTGCGGGGTGTACGTCGGCTTATGTTTGCCCATCAGGATAGTAGCCAACTGGGCAGCCAGGCGGCCCAATACCTTGCCGCTCGCGTCAACCAGATGCCAGTCACCTCCGACTTCATCCGGCCTGGCGACGTATGATTTCATTGCTGCACTTCGCATGGGTGCGACACACTCCACCGCTGGCCTGTCGGTCCACAAGCCGAAGGAAACTTCACGGAATCACAGATCCCACATATTAATCGATCACCACCGCGGGTCAAGCCGTTGCGCGCCGGCTCGGCATCCAGGCCGAAGTGGGCTGCGGAGACAGGGACGGGAGTGACGAGCGAATCGGGTCGGCGAACCGCTCGCTGGCCCTGGCGGCTCGCGGGGAAATCACGGCCGGAAACACCCGGCGAGAGGTATAAGTGATTTATTTTCAAGAGGTTAGGTCCGTCAGGCCGGCGGCGCTCGACATCGGCCCCCACGGGGCGTCGGCAAGCTCCGTGCTCACCCGCACGCCAACCGCGGTCAGCTCACCTTCGAGCCCGGCCCGATGTCAGCGTCTGGTTGCAGCAGAATGATCCGTGACTGATCCGCAGTGGTGGCCGCCAGCAGCATGCCGTTGCTCTCTTGACCCCGCATCATCCGGGGGGCCAGGTTCGTCACCACGATGATGTTTCGACCAACCAGCGAGGCCGACTCGTAGTGACCCCGCAGCCCCGCACAGATCTGCCGCTGCTCGGTCCCCAGGTCGATCTTCAGCACGGTCAGCTTGTCCGCGTTCGGGTGATCATGGGCCTCCAGCACCTTGGCCACACGAAGGTCAACCTTCACGAAATCCTGGAATTGAATCGTACCCGTCTGGTCACTCATGGCTTCGACTCCTGCTTATGACCCACCCGCTCGGCAGGTCGGTTCACGGTCTTGTGGTCAGGGTGAGGAGTTTACCGGCGGGGCGCTGCCGCGTCGAGTGCGGGGCGGGACCGTGCCAACCGAGACCGATTCGGATACCATGTCTGCCCCAAAGATCGGGGACAGGTATTCAAGGAGATGTATTGTGGCCAGGAAATGGAGAGCAGGAGTCATTGGTAGTGGTTCGGTCGCCCAGCACCTGCACCTGCCGGGCTATCGGAAGTGTCCGGGGGTCTCGTTGGCGGCGGCCTGCGACCCGGTAACCCCAAGGCGCGCAGAGGCCGAAGGCCTCTTCCCGGAGCTGCGCACCTACGACGATCACCACAAGATGCTCAGGGCTGAGGAGTTGGACGTGGTGTCGGTCTGCAGTCCGAACCGCTTCCACGCCCGGCACGCGATTGCCGCGCTTCAGGCCGGTGCCCACGTGCTGCTGGAGAAACCGGCGGCGCTGAGCATGAAGGAGATCTCCCAGATCAAGAGCGCGGTCAGGAAAAGCAAGCGGCAGCTCATCGTGGGCTTCTCGCACCGATTCATGCGCGGCAACCACAGGATCCGCAAGCTGCTGGAGGCCGGGACCATCGGTGAGCCGTTCATGATCCGCGCCCGGCTCGCCCACACCGGGCCGTATCCCGGCTGGGCGAAGGACGATTGGTTCTACGACCCGAGGGACGCCGGCGGCGGTGCGATGCTGGACATGGGTATCCACGCGATCGATCAGGTGATCTGGCACCTGGGGCCGGTAAGAAGCGTGCAGGCCAAGGCGACCACCCTGCGCAAGAAGATCAAGGTGGACGACAATGCGGTGTTGCTGCTGGAGTTCGCCAGCTCCCGTGCCCTCGGCTACATCGAGGTGGGCTGGACGAGCCCGGCCGGTTTTACCGGGATGGAGATCTTCGGGGACGAGGGCTGCATCGTCGAGGACCACGCGGGTGCCCTGACCGTCACCACGGGCAGGATCACGCCGGACACCAAGGCCAGGCTCAGACTCCGCACGAAGGTGGTTGACAAAGAGCCGGGTCACGGCGGCTGGGACATCGAAGTGCCCGAGTGCGTCAAAGCGTTCCGCAAGGGCAGCGACCTGGGCAGTGGTATTGACGCGGGCGGAGCCGCTCTGGCCGTTGCCCTGGCCGCGTACGAATCGTCGAAAACCGGCAGGCGAGTCAGAGTCGCAAGTGTGAGATGAGAAGTGGGATGCGAGAAGGTGCGAACGTGAGAAAGGCGGACAACAGCCCTAGCCCACCCCTCATTGCCCGAGGGTCTTGATCCAGGCGACGCCGGCGTTGTTGTTGACCGGGTCCACATAGGGAGCGATCTCACCAC
Organism: uncultured Planctomycetales bacterium; assembly: GCA_964579675.1. Taxonomy (GTDB): domain Bacteria; phylum Planctomycetota; class Phycisphaerae; order UBA1845; family PWPN01; genus CAZOIA01. The sequence goes on from CAZOIA010000025.1 coordinate 11,478, forward strand.
CGAAGATTTCGGGGCGGTGCTCCTTCATGACGGTCTCGGCCACGACCCAGCCCAGGGCGGCCCCGAAGACCAGATCGGAGAAGTGGTGTTCACCGCTGTCGAGCCGTTCCAGCCCCACCAGGGCCGTCAGCCCGAACATCGGCACACCCACGACCGGCCCGTACGCATCGTTGAGCACCGTCGCCATCGCCATCGTGCTCGAAACGTGCCCCGACGGCCACGCCAACTCCTCCCCGTTTGGCGACTCGGTGTTGGCCGCCACCTTCAGGAGCATGGTGCTCAGGCCGGTGATCGTCAACGCACTGAACATCCGCTTGCCCACCTCATAGGTCTTGGCATCCTGCAGTTGTTGGCCGGCCAGGTACCACGCGCCGGCCATCGCGAAGTGCGTTCCCGGGTTGCCCGCCGCTCCGAAGGCGTCCCGCCAGTCGTGCTTGAGCGTGTGATGGCGGTCGTAGTAATCCTCGATGTCGTCATCCACCTCGGGCCGCAGCGCCAACGACGCCCCGCCGGCACCGACCAGGAAGACGACGTTCAGCGGGTCGGTATAAACGCGCTTGGTGTCCTCCCACAGCGATCCGGGCAGTTCGATGAGGTCGCGTTTGACCGTCTCGCGGAATCCGGTGAGCGGACCCCGTTCAATGCCCGCTTCTTCCGCGTCGGCCGAAGGTGCTTCTGACCGAGTGGGTTCCTGGCCCGCCGGGGTGTCGGCGGCCAGGTGCAGGAGCGCCAGCGGCACGACTGTCGGTCGGCGATATCCGCCGACTGCCGGATCGGCATTCCCATCTCGCCGCTCTTCGGCCACCAGTGGTGATGGCGCGAGAGTGTATTGTGGCACCAGTACCTCAGGCGGCTGGGCCTCCCGGGCCGCTGCGAGCCGCTGCTGCGCAATATCCCGCGCGCGGGATGACCACCGGGCAGTGGAGGCCGAATCATCCGACGCGCAACCGGCAACGACGGCAATCACGATCCATACCAGGCAAACCGACCTGTTCATTGGCCACTCTCCGTGATGCCGCCGGTGTGGGAAAGCCATCTCGCGCTTGTTGACCGTCCGGCGACGTCGCCACGCCCGGCGGCACCGGGCGGGCTTCGAGCCCGCGATTCGTTGCCGGCGCCGAGCCTGGCACGGCTATTCAGGGGACGTCCGTCAGGATAGCGGTGAACTCGTCCGGCGGCAACCGGTACTTGGCGATCAGATTACGGATCTTGGGCTGATCCGGCTTGAGCTCCAGCGACCGGTGCCAGTGCTCGATCGCCATGCGTCTCAGGTCCAGATTGGTCGGGTCCTTGAGAAACATGGCCATACGCACGACGCCGAGCCCGGCCTGAGCTCCCGGCATCTTGGGGTCAAGGGTAGCGGCCCAGTCATAGCTTCTAAGGGCATCGTCGTAGGACCGCATGCGGAAATGGCAGTAACCCAATCGCTCGTAGGCGAGTGCCAGCTCGGGGTCCAGTTCGACGGCTCGCTCCAGGGTCTTGCGGGCGTTGGGGAAACGCTCCTGTCTTATCAGTGTGGTGGCGAGGTTGACCAGAACCATCGGCTGGTCGGCGTCGCGTTCCAGGGATTCGTTGTAGGCGTGGATGGCCTGGTAGTACTTGCCCTGGACGTCGTAGACGGCTCCGAGATTGGTGTAGGCCGCCGGCTGATCCGGATCGAGTTCGATCGCCTTGGTGTAGCAATCGATGGCGTTCTCCAACTCGCGGGCCTGGTGATAACAGACCCCCAGGTCGAGCCGGGCTTCGAAGCTGTCCGGCTCGAGCTCACAGGCGTGCAGATAAGCTCGCACCGCCGCGGCGAACCGGGCCAGCTTGTGGTACATCTGGGCGAGGGCGAACGAGCTATCGAAGCTGAAGGGGTCGAGCTTGACGGCCTGGGCATAGGCGTCGGCGGCCGACTCGTAATCCCCTTTGAGCCGGAAGACCCCACCGATACCGGAGTGGGCCAAGGCGATCTTGGGACCGAGCTCAACCGCGTGTTGGAACTCTTGGAGGGCGGCATCGAGGTCCTCGGCCTCCAGATGGGCCTGCCCCCGGCGCAGTGATGCCTCGGCCCGCAGCCGGGCGAAGGGCGTGTCGGGCGGCGCGCATCCAGTCGCCAGGGCCAGCAGCACCACGCCCGGTAAACTCCCCGTTTTCAGAAGATCATGACACATTCCCATGTTATCGGTATCGGCAGGTTGGGGAGTCCCTCTTGATCGGGTCTGGATTTCTCCCGCCCCAGCCGGTATCAACGTGTCGGCGGGAAATGACCTGGAAGGAGTGAACCGGCGATGGCAGAGATGATTCGAGTCGGCATGATCGGTTGCGACACGTCGCATTGCGGAAAGTTCACGGAGATCCTCCACGGCGAAAAGGCAAGGGGTGACGGGCCTGGAGTTCGGGTGGTGGCGTGTTACCCGTCGTTCAGCAAGGACATCAAGAGCAGTGCCGATCGCGTCGAGGGTTTCAAGAAGCAGCTCGCCGAGAAGTGGGGCGTGAAGTTGACGGCCTCGATCGAGGAGATGCTCGATCAGGTAGACGCGGTGCTGCTGGAGAGCGTGGACGGGCGGCGGCACTTGAAGGAACTCCGCCCGGTCGCGGCGGCGGGCAAGCCGGTGTACATCGACAAGCCTTTTGCCGCCAGCCTGGCCGACGCCAAGGCGATGGTCAAGCTGATCAAGGAGCACAAGCTGCCCTGCTTCAGTTGTTCGTCGCTGCGGTACGACAGCGGCATCACGAAATTCATGGCCGATGAGAAGGCCCGGGGCAGGATAGTGGGCTGCGATGCGTTCAGCCCGGCGTCTCTGGAGCCGACCAACCCGGGGCTGTTCTGGTACGGTATTCACGGGGTCGAGATCCTCTACACGATCATGGGTCGCGGCTGTCAGAGCGTCGAGTGCGCAAGTACGGCGGACGGCGACCTGGCGGTGGGCGTGTGGTCCGACGGCCGGCTGGGCTCCATGCGGGGCATCCGCAAGGGCAAGAAGGACTACGGGGCCATGGTCCTCTGCGAGAAGACTTTCGCGTACATCAGGTACGCCGGTGATTTCTATCCGAGCCTGGTCCGCGAGATCGTGAAGTTCTTCCAGACCCGCCGCCCACCGGTACCAATCGAGGACACCCTGGAGATCTGCGCGTTCATCGACGCCGCGTTGCGCTCGTCCAAGCTTGGCGGCGACGACGTGGAACTCGATCTGTAGCGCCCTTCTCAGCCAGCCAAGCCCGGTGCAAGTCCGAACGGGTGCCACGTGCCACGCGGCCGTTCCAAAGAAAGCTCGATTTTGGAATCGTCCGGCCGGCAGTAATGCGGTAGTATAAGGCCTGTCGCACAGGGCCGGGCCGGCATCAGCAACCGGGCTGGAAGCCGCGGAACAGGGACAAGGCGAATCGAGGCGCACCATGATCGACGGCTTGGCCAAGTACGTCGGGGGCAAGGTCCTGGCGGCGGTCCTGACGGTTGCCGCCATCCTGATCATCATCTGGTACTGGCGGCTGACCCCGGGGGATCGGGCTGCGATGTGGGGCACGGTCCGTGCGGCACTGGTGTGGTCGGGTCTGGTGGCGGCGTTGCCCTGGGCACTGTTCTTCGTGCCGGCGCGGGTGGTTCGAGCGGAGAGCAACTTGGCCAGCGCGGCCATGCTCGCGGGGTATCTGGCGGCCGATGTCGTGCTGGCCTTCTGTCTTGCGGGCGGCGTGCCCGCATCCGGGTGGCGCAAGGGGATCATGATCCTTGGCTTCCTGTGTGCGGCGGTTTATAATCTTGTCGTGTGCGAGTTTCTCGCTCAGAGAGCGGAAGACTCGACGTAGCGTGTCGCAGGCGGGGCACCCATGACGAGCCGACCCCAGGCCGGAGACCGGATCAATAACTACCTGCTGGACGAACAGATCGCAGCCGGCAGTTTCGGTGAAGTCTGGAAGGCCCATCACCACGTTTTCAACGAGCCGGTTGCGATCAAGATACCGACCGACCCGCAATACGTCCGGCACCTTCAGCGTGAGGGCATGGCGGTCCATGGTCTGCGGCATCCGAACATCGTCCGGGCGATTGACCTGGACCCGTATGCGGATCCGCCCTACCTGATCATGGAGTACGTTGACGGGCCTTCGGTTCGGGAGCTGATCGAGGCGCACCCGGACGGGCTGCCGATCGAGGCGGTGGTGGCGATCCTCTCGGGCACGCTGTCGGCGGCGGCGGCGGCCCACGAGGCCGGCGTCATCCATCGCGACATCAAGCCGGCCAACATACTCGTGGCTGGCGGCGCCGACCTCGTCGCGGGCGGGACGGATCTGTCGGACCTGACGCCGGTGCAGGTGAAGGTGACCGACTTCGGGCTCGGGCGCCTCAACGAAGCGACCGCCGATTCGATGATTCAATCCGGGTCGATCAGCACGCAGGCGGGTCAGCGAATCGCCGGCACGCTCGTCTACATGTCGCCGGAACAGCGGGACGGGCAGGACATCGACACCCGGAGCGACCTCTACTCGGTGGGCGTAGTGCTTCACGAGATGCTCACCGGCGTTCTTCCTCAGGGAACTGATCTGCCCAGCTCGATTCGCCGGGACGTACCCCGCTGGCTGGACGACCTGTTCGAGCGATCGTACACCCGGCGCGACCACCGGTTCGGCTCAGCCCGGCAGATGCAAGAGGTGATCGAACGCTACTGGACGCCGGCCGGGGACTGGGGGCGATCCGAGGTTCGCGAGCCGGTGAGCATCAAGCAGGTGGGAACCTGGTGGCATTGTGCGAACTGCGATGGGGTGGTGAGCCGCGATGACCAGTTCTGCACGCATTGCGGGCGTCAACTGGTGGCTCACGTGCCCAGGTGTCCCTCCTGCCACGGATTCGTGGGGCGGACGGACGACTTCTGTATCCTGTGCGGAATGGACCTTCGCGAGAAGGCCTGAGGGCCCGGTGGCAGTGCATAACGGGAAACGGACGAGATGAACGCACCACTCGCCATCCTGATCATCTGCCTTCTGGTGCTCGCAGCCGGAATGCGCATCGGGGGGGTGATCCTGCTGCTTGCCTTTGTGTTCGTGGTGATCCTGCTGGCGGCCACCGTAGTGGCCCGATTGACCCGCTCGCTGATGGGCCCGGAGAACCAGCCGGCGCGCCGGCGCGAAGACAAGCGGGTCTGCCCCGACCCGCGGTGCGGGTGGGTCAACGAGGCACGCTCGCGATTCTGCGCGCAGTGTGGCAGGCGCCTGCGGTAGATGTCGTGTGGAGACGCCGGATGAATCCCCTGGCCAAGCAGGCGGCAGAACTCGAGGAGGCCTTTCTGGCCGGGGCAGAGGCCAATCTCAATCAGTCCCGGGGCCGGCAGCTTCGCGGATCCAGTTGGACGTGGACGACCCGCTCCGAGGAGGGTCAGGTCCGGGAGCTGATGACGGCATCGCGACAGCACGATCGCGAAATCCTGCGGTCGATGCCGAAGAATAAGACGCGGATCCTGACCGGCACGCAGCCGCGGCTGCTCCTCTGGCGACGGCGGACCAGCGTGGCAATCGCCTCGGTGCTCTCGCCGCTCGAGCATTACCTGAACGGCCAGGGCGATCCACCGCCGATCGGGCTGGCGGAGGTGGTCTCGCACGTGAAGAAGCTCACCGGCGAAGCGGACGTGCCGCACCTGGTCGGCGTCTGCAGCCCCGCCGGCTTCACCGAGGACGCCAAGACGAGCGGCCTGGAGCTCGCCAACGTCACGCTGGTGCTCATCGAGCCGCGCCAGGAGGGCGGGTGGAACGTGGTGCCGGTCAACCCGGAAGCCACGGAGGCAGACGGCAAACTCTTCGACCCCGAAGCGATCATGCAGAAGCTGAGGCGGGTGCGCGAGGAGATCGAATCGCGAAGTGCGGATCTGGTCACCGGGAGCCTGAGCGCTTGTGCCATCAGCGAGCGGCTGGGGCTGCCGGAGAAGCTGGTTGCCACCGTCTTCGAGCGGGCGGCCGGGGAAGAGCCCGAGTTGAAGGTCAGCAGACAGCGCCACGACGTACTGCTGTTTCGCGGGGCGGCCGAGAGCTTGGAGGATAGCGACATGTCCATTGCCGATCGTTTGCGCCATCTCTTCAGCGGCGAGGGCGACGAGACGAAGAAAATCAACGCCCTGTCCGAGCGGCGAGCGAAACTCGTACAGCGACGCGATTGCATCTACGCGGACCTCACCCAACTGGAGAAGCGCGAAGCCGACCTGCTCAAGCAGGGCCGGGAAGCCGCCTCAGCCACCACCAAGCGCCGGGCGGCATCGCAGATTAAGCAGCTTCGGAACGACATGCAGCGTCTGACGGCAACGGCCAACATGCTGGGTCAACAAGTGGGGGTGATCAGCACGCACATCCACAACCTGACGCTGATCCAGCAGGGAGAAGCGGCTGAGCTGCCCACGGCCGAGGAGATCACGGCCGATGCGGCCCGGGCCGAAGAGATGATCGAACAGCTCGGGGCGGACACGGAACTGGCGAGCTCCCTGAGCACGGGCGTGTCGGAGACGCTGATGTCGGATGAGGAGCTGGACATCCTGAAGGAACTGGAAGTGACCCCGGCGGGTCGCGAAGAGGCGAAGCCGGCGCCGGAGAGATCACCAGCAGACCGGGGACGAACACCGGCAACCGAGAAGAAAGACTCCGAGCCGCGCGAGCCCGAAGCCGGCTGACGTCGAAACCCGTTACCAAGAGGGAGGCGACATGGGCCTGTTCGACTGGTTGACCAAGAAGGAAAAGCCGCTCTCGAAGATGTCCCGGCAGGAACTTCGGCGGGAGGAACTCTTGTTGGAGAAGCAGCGCGGTCAACTGCTCAGGCGCATCGAGAAGCTCGGCAAGGAGAAGCAATCGCTGTTCGAGCGGGGGGCCGCCGAGAAGATGCCCGAGGTCCGCCGGGTCCTCGCCCAGGAATTCGAGGTGAAGACGTCCGAGCAGTTGATGCTGTCCCGGCAACTCAACATCCGCAGCAAGGAGACAATGACCCTCTCCCGGATGCGGATGCTGCGCGAGAACGTCGACCGGGCGAAGGCCCACGGCGGCAAGCTCGGGCTGATCGGCGAGAAAGACCTGCTTCGGCTCGGGAAGATGATCGAAAGCGACGCGATCTCGACGGAGATGTATCAGCAACGGCTCGATGAGATGCTGTCGCTCGGGGCGGAAGTGGACGAGGGGAAGGCCGGGCTCAGCGAGGCGGGACAATCCGTCATGGACATCTGGGACAAGATGGACACCGGCCTGATCAGCGATAAGACCGAGGCCTTCGACGAAGCCGACCGCCGCGTCCGCGACCAGCAGTCAACGTCGGCGGAGGAGTGAGCGGCACGGTAAGAACGTGAGAACGTGAGAACGTGAGAATGTGAGAATGTGAGGATGTGAGGATGTGAAGTGACACGAGCAGGGCAGACAGGGCGGTCTCCGATGGGACAGACACGGCATTCCACCGGCGAGCAGCGGGGCAAGGCAGGCCATCGCTCCCGCATTCAGCGTTTCGAAGACCTGCGGGTGTGGCAGGCCGGCCGAGAGCTGGCCAAGGGCGTGTATCGAGCGGCCCGCTCACAACCGCTCAGGAAGGATCGGGGACTCGTGGACCAGATGACCCGGGCGGCAGTCAGCGTAACCAGCAACATTGCCGAAGGACACGAGCGCGGATCGCGACTGCAGAACGTTGAGTTCTGTTTCTACGCGAAAGGCTCGGCCGGCGAGCTCAGGAGCCAGGTCATCAACGCCCATGACGTCGAACTCATAGACGACACCGCATTCGAGTGGCTGCATGCCAAGTGCGAAGAGGTCTCCAGCCTGCTCGCCGGCTACATCAAGCACCTAATGGAGACCGCCGACAAGATGCCGGGGATGAAGTTCACTCGGGAGATTCATCGCAAATGGGGCTCGATAGAGGAGTGGCTGGCGGATCATGGCATTCGGCGGCTGGCGGACGGACGGTGCGTGTCCGTGGAGAGGGATACTGAAGGCGCGCAGAGCGAGAGCGGTGAGAAGGCGTGAGAACGTGGGAACGTGAGAAGGTAAGAAAGTGGGAACGTGGGAACGTGGTAAAGTGAGAAAGATGTCGGGCGGACACGCGGCGGGGCTTGGGACTGCGGCGGGCGTGCCTGCCCGCTTTCGCGCCGCTTCATGTTCGCAGGTCAGGGCTCCAGCGCCCTGTCGCCCTGTCCCTTTCTCACGTTCTCACCTTCTCACGTTCTCACCTTCGCACAGTCGGGCCCCCGGCGGCGGTCGGCTTGCCTGTGCGTCGCAACCGGTGCCAATGGTCAACCGCGAATGAGAACACCCGCTTGGGGAGCTTCTGATGGCCCTGTTCAAATCCAGCGAAGAGCGTCGGATCGAGCGTGAGATGAAGATTCGCCAGGGGATCCGGCGGATCGAACGGGCGGTCCGCGAGCAGAGCAAGTTCATGGACGAGTTCGTCCAGAACGCCCAGCGGGCCCGGGCGATCGGGGACAACAAGCAGTATCAGTTTATCCGCAACTCGCTCAAGAAGACGCTCACCATCCGCAAGGTGCTCGAGCGGCAACTGCTGGCGGTCAAGAACGCACTGGTGATCAAGCGGCAGGCGGAGGCGAGTTCGGACTTCACGGCCGCGATGGGCATGATGGCAACCGAGATCGGCCGGCTCTTCGGCGAGACCGACCTGGTCAAGACGCAGGCGGACTGGGAGAAGGCGATGATCCAGTCGCAGACCATGGAAGAGCGCATGAACATGTTCCTCGACTCGGTGGAAGATATTGCCGAGCAGGACGCGGAACTGAGCTCGTCGGAGTCCGTGGCCGACGAGGAGATCGATCGGCTGATCGAGGCGGAGGCCGATGCCGAGCAGGCCAAGGAGATGGGCAAGATCAGCAACCTGCGGGCGGAACTCGACGCGCTGAAGGGTCAGAGCGAGAAGACGAAGTAACGGGCCGCGGGCATTGTGAAACCGGTGATCATGGCGGTTACTTTCGGGACATTTCAGCGGCTCAAGGACAAGGGCCTGGCTGCTTATCGCAAGGGTGATTACGCCGCGGCCAAGCCCTACCTGATCCAGGCGGCCGAGTGCATGGTCGAGCTGGCCGAAGAGGCCAAGACCAGGGACCTGCGGGACCAGCACGAGGCCTACGCTCACGAGCTGATCGACCTGGCCAAGGACTGCGACCGGGCGGCAGCGGAGAAACGCCCGGCAAGGTCCAAGGCCGGGGAGGCGGACGAGAGCGGCACCGACGCCAGCGATTGGATCGTCCGGGACAAGCCGACCATCGGGTTCGACGACATCGCGGGGCTGGGCGAGGTCAAGGAGGAGATCCGGCTCAAGATGATCTACCCGTTCCAGCACCCGGAGCTGGCCCGGCGGTACGGGGTCCGCACGGGAGGCGGCGTGCTGCTTTACGGCCCCCCGGGGACCGGCAAGACGATGCTGGCCAAAGCCATCGCTCACGAAATCGACGCGACGTTTTTTGTCATCAGCCCCGCCCAGGTGCTCAGCAAGTGGGTTGGCGAGGCCGAGCAGAACGTCCGCAAGCTCTTCGACGCCGCCAAGGCCGAACCCAAGGCGGTGATCTTCATCGACGAGATCGAAGCTCTGGTGCCGAAGCGAAGGTCCGGCGCCTCGACGGTGATGCAGCGGGTGGTGCCGCAGATCCTGCAGGAACTGGAAGGTTTCGACAGTCGGGGCGACCGGTGCCTGTTGTTCGTGGGGGCGACGAACCGCCCCTGGATGCTGGACGAGGCGGTGCTGCGGCCGGGGCGGTTCGACTCGCGGGTGTACATCCCGTTACCGGACGCGCCGGCACGGTACCGGCTCGTCGAGATGTACCTGGTGGAGAAACGCCCGGTGGCGGACGACGTTGACGTGGGGCGGCTGTGCGATCGGCTGGAAGGCTACAGCGGGGCGGACATCAAGAGCATCGCCGGTCGGGCGGCCGCGGTGCCGTTCATGGAGGCGATCGGGGGCGCCGAGCCGAGGCCCATCACAATGGCCGACATCACGAGCGTCATCGAAGAGACGCTGCCGTCGGTGCACAAGCACGACCTGACCCGGTTCGAGGCATTCGACGAAACGGGGCAATAGTCCCCGACCCGAAGCACCCCATGCTGAAACCCAGATTCGACATAGACGCACTGGCGAGGAACGCCGAGATGGTAGCCCGGATCGTGCCGGCGGACGATCTGTTCACCTTGACGTCGCGGTCGGTGCTGGTGCCGGCCGGCTGGGCGGCCCTCGTGACGCGGAGCGGGCAGGACCCGTTGCTCGTCAGGGCCGGCGATTCCTTGGAGAACGACGCGGGGAACGTGCTCTTCGTGCGTACCACGCCGATCGAGTGCGTCGCGGATGAGTCGGCACTGCGGTCGGCGGACGGCTTCGAGTGCCGCGGTTCGATCCGGGCAAGAGTAAGGGTAATGGCCGAGCCCGCGGAGCTGTCGGCCTTCACCAGGACGGTCATCGGATCAACCGGTTCGGTGTCGGTGGCGGATCTGCAGCGGTACCTGTACTGGCAGATGGGCGAGGTACTGGCTGAACTGGCCGCCCGCCTGAACGCCGAGGCCCTGCTGCAGCCGCTCGATGCATCGACGGTTCAGGGCATCGTGGAGGACAAGCTCGGGGCGACGTGCCTGGCGGGCGGGTTGGCGATCGACCGGCCGGTGGCGGTGGACTTCTCGTCGCCGGCCTACCGGGAGCATTGCCGGCTACAGGCCAGGGCCGATCAGGCGAAGCGTCGCTCGGACGCCCGGCTTGAGCTCCAGAAAGCCCGGGCGGCGGCTCAGCGTGAACGGCTCACCCACCTGGTCGCGATGCTCGAACAGATGAATGACGCAATCGTCAAGCACCCCGGGCTGAGCATTACCGAGATCCTTCAGGCGTTCAGCGAGGCCGACCGGAGCGAGTTCTATGCTGCCCAATGGCACCTGTGCCCGAGCGAGCGAGCGACCCGTTTCGTGGCTGCCGCGTCGGGCCCGGAGTTGCTGCTGTATGAGCCGGGGGCGTTCGGCCGGCCCGCCCGGCGGATCCGGCTTTCCGGGGATCTCGGCTTGCTGCGATCGGTGACGGTAGACGCCCGATCGCTGGAAGCGGGCATTGTGCTGATCGGGGCGGCCCGGGGCGTGCACGTTCTGGACACGGCTACGGGCGAGGTCCAGCGCAGTCTGGCGGCCGACGTCGGCGACACGGCAAGCGTGCGGGGAGGCGTCAACGCAGCCGCCATGAGCGACGATCACGTCTATGCGACCCACTCGGAACTCGGCTTGCTGGCCTGGCGACGCGGCGGGATCGCGGGCGAAAGGTCCCGCCAACTGCGGTCTGACCTGACCAGCGGGGCCGACACCGTGCGCTGCGTCCAGGTCGCGGAACTGCAGCTCTGGTTCGCGGTGGACGAGACGCTGTTCTCGCTGCCGCTGGAGGACAACGACGCCGCCGAGCCGGTGCGCTACACCGCCAGTGCCGCGACCTTGTCCGCGGTGACGGTGGCGGCGGGGATGATTTATGCCGGCAACGTGGACGGGCAGATCATCGCCTGGGACGTCGGGGAGCCTGAGTCGGCCCGGGTCGTCCGCGGGCAGGCCGGGGCCCCGGTCGAGTCAATCGACGTCGTGCAAACCGGTGGCGTGGATCGCCTGATTGTGGCCGACCGGCGCAGGGCCCTGCTGGCAATGGTGGTCGGCGACAATTATTCCTGCCGCTACGAGAGCCCTTCGCAGATTGTCCGCCGGGCGGTGGCTGCTGATGACGTGTTCGTGGCCATGAATGACAACCGTGATCGGCTCATAGTCTGGAGTCCCGGGGAGCCGAAGCAGCCGGCCGCCACCGTCATCGTGCCCCACCTGACGGGCAGCACGGTGCAGGATATCTGTCTGATCCCGGTTGTCGCGGCTAAGGCGGGCTAAACCAGGAACTGGCGTGGATCAGTGATGTGGCCGGTGACCGCGCTGGCAGCAGCGGTGTAGGGGCTGGCCAGAAAGATCCGGGCGTCCTTGGAACCCATCCGACCGGGGAAATTGCGGTTGGTGGTCGAGATACAAGTGAGGGGCTCGTTGGCCCGGCCGAACGTATCCGCGGGTCCGCCGAGACAGGCGGCACACGACGCCGGTCCGAGCTGACAACCGGCGTCCTCGAATACCTTCTCGATAGGCACGTTCTGGCAGCACCGGGTTTTCATGTTGGCGTGGACCCCGGTGGTGGCCGGCACGATGAACGTGGGAACCTTGACCCGCTGGCCCTTGAGAATCCGGGCAGCAGCCATCAAGTCCGTAGTCTTGCCGCCCGTGCAACCGCCGAGGTAAGCCCGGTCCACCTTGACGTGCTTGAGGTCGCGGGCGAGGCCGCAGTTGCCCGGCGAATGGGGACTGGCGATGGTCGGCTCGATCTCGGCGGTGCGGTAGACCCTTTCGAGCTCGAACGTCGCGTCAGGATCGTTGTCGAACGCCTCCCACGGCTTGGCGGTCCGGCTCTCGACGAACTCGCGGACCACGGCATCAACGCGAATCACGCCGTTCTTCCCGCCGGCCTCGATCGCCATGTTGCACAGGGTCATACGCTCCTCGATTTCGAGACTCATCGCCCCGTCGCCGGCGAACTCCATCGCGCGATAGGTGGCGCCGTCACAGCCGATGTCCCCGATGACGGTCAGGATCAGGTCCTTGGCCATCAGGTACAAAGGCAGTTGACCGTCGAAGACGAACCGCATCGTGGGCGGCACTTTTAGCCAGAGCTTGCCCGTGCCGAGCACGAACCCCGCGTCCGTGTTGCCGATGCCGGTGGCGAACTCCCCGAATGCACCGGCAGTGCAGGTGTGCGAGTCCGTGCCGAGAAGCACTTCGCCCGGTCGCGTGTGACCCTCCTCCGGCAAGGCAACGTGGCACACGCCTTTGTACCCGGTCTTCGCCGGATCCCGGTAGGGGCCGGGCATGCCCTCGCCCTGGAGGAACTCAGGATCGTAGTAGTGCCTGATCCCCTGCTCTTTGACGAACTCGCGGAGGATTTCGACGTTTCGGTGGGCTCTGGCGTCGGCGGTGAAGATGTAGTGATCGGGGATGATCACGATCTTGTCGGGGTCCCAGACCTTCGCATCCTTGCCGAACTGCTCCTTGAAAACACCGATGGTGCCCGGCCCGCACACGTCATGGGTCATGAGCACGTCAACGTCAACCCACACATTCTCGCCGGCCCGGACGGCGTCCTTACCAGCCCGCCGGGCGAGAATGCTCTCGGTCATGGTCATTCCCATCGTTGATCATCCTTTCAGAAGTATCGCCGTCGGGTCGTTGAGGCGCAGGCTGACTGCCTGTCCCATGTGGTGCAGCCGCGGCAGGTCCCTGCCCCCGGTGCACCGGGATTGTAGCAGAGCGGACGGACGGGGACAATTGCCGGTCAGTCCGTCACGCACTTGACGAGCAGCCGGCGTTGTCGCGGCCCGTCGAATTCGCAGAAGTAAATCCCCTGCCAGGTGCCTAGGACCAGCCGGCCGTCCTCGACCAAGACCACCACCGACGAGCCCACAGTGGAGGCCTTGATGTGCGAGTCGCTGTTGCCCTCGGCGTGCTGGTAAGCCGGGTCACCCCTGGGGACGAGCTGTTCGAGCTTCCAGAGGAAATCGTGCACGACAGACGGGTCCGCGTTCTCCTGAATGGTGATGCCGGCGGTGCTTTCAGGTGTAAATTGGAATATATCCTTTTGAGGTTGGCTGCCGCGTGTCCTTCGTCCGCGTCGGCTTTTAGGAGGTTGCGGTCCCGCTCCGTCAGCGGGGCCGTGTCTGTTATCTCCAGCGTGAATCGGCCCCTGATCTGAAATTGCCATCGCCGGTTGTTCCGCCCCTGCTTCGTCCAGCCCGGATCGCGGTTGACGAAAACTCCAAGCGGCTCGCCGGTCGGTCCTTTCCCGGCAAGGAACACGTCCAGCAGCTCCCGCTTCTGCTTCCAGGTCATCCGGCTCAGTTCCTTGCTGTTCATCGCCCCCCGGATGATGGCCCGCCTTTTCGCCAGACGAGCGGCCGCGGACTTCACAACGTCCGGTGGGGGTGCCGAGCCCAGGCGAGCCGTCAAGCCTTCCATTCGTTCGCGGATTACGTTTTCGGAATCCTCGATGGACCGAACCCGGTCGGCAAGTTGATCCTTCGATAGCAGACCATCGCCGTAGGCCGATATGAACCTCTGCCGCTTGGCGTCGATCCGCCTTAGCTCAGCAGTCTTGTCCTCGATTTCCTGCTGAACCTTAGCCAATTCCTGGGCTTTGGGGTTGGCCGCTTCAATTGCTTCTCTGATCTTGGTCACGTTCCCCAGCGTTGCGAACAAATGCAGGAGCACAGCCTGTTCAATTGCGTCGGCGTCAACGTACATCAGGCATTGCCGACAGTTGCTCCCGCTGAGCCGCTTTGATGCATTGTGCCGATAGTAGCGATAGCTTCTCTTGGGTTTGTCCTGGCTCTGCCCGGTAAGTGCTTTGCCACAGGTGCCACAGTAGATGTAGTTTTTCAATAGGTATTCGTGCTTGCGCGGTCCCCGATTCTTGCGTCTGGACTCTGCCACACTTTGGATCTTCGCTCGCGTCTTGGCATCCAACAGTTCCGGCACGTCGATGATGAAGATGAACAGGTCATCAAGCTCAATTTCCCGAACGCGTTCATGAACACGCTTTGCCCGTCGGCGGTTTGCTTCTCGAAGCTGCTCCACTTTGGCAAGCTGATGCCGGACTCTTTTTCTGTCGTCATCGTCGAGGCGTAGCTTGTTCCACGCGACAAGGAATTCAGGCCCACTCTGTTTGACCAGTGTCCGCCACAACGAGGTCGTGGACACCTGGAATTCCCGGGACATCTGCTCCAGGCTGTCGCCGGCGATGTAGCGCTTGGCGACGGCTTGCATAAACCGTTGCTTCTCAGCGTCGATGCCCCACGTTTCCGTTTCCTTGTTGAAGGTCCGCCCGAACGGGACTTGCCCACATGCCGGACAGCCACGGCGTAGACGGGCCAGACGATTATCGACGGACTTCTTGACCTGCGTCTTGGCGAGATATTGATTGATGTGGCTGAACATGCCCAAAACCAATTCGGCTTCCGGGTTGTTCAGGTCGTGCTCTGTGGTCAGCACGAAAAACCGGATGCCGTTTTTGCGCAACACCTTGAGCCCGGTCTGTGATTTCTCGTTATCCCGCGACCACCGGGAGATGTCCGCGACGATCACCGCATCAAGCATTCCAGAGGCAGCATCCTTGAGTAGCTGGTCCAACTTCTGCCGCTCGTAGCCTGGCGTTCCGTGCTCCTGCCCGCTGTACTTATGGGCTAGTTTGGGAGGTATCATGCCGCCCAGCGTGTGGACAGCTTGTTCTATCTGTGCCCGCTGAGTTCTGAGGCTTTCACCTTTACGCTCTTGTTCCTCACCACTCACGCGAATCAGCGGGGCAAACCGGAGCTTTCGCTTTGACATAACGACACCATCCCCCAGCCGGCAATGGGGTTATGCCGCCGGGCTGCCGGCTGGTTCAGCCCCGGGGGCACCTGGAGCTTATATCCTATTATAGCCTGTACGTACCACGATGTCAACTAAAAGGGACCGCCGCGAAAGTCAAGGGGAAAATCGAATTGTAAATCCTTACGTCACAATGACTTAGAGAATTGCCTGAGCAAAAGCGACGGCGGGGAAGCCAATTCCGGAGACAAGAATTGGCCACGCCCCCAGCCGCCAGAATCAAGGGGTGCCGCAAACGGAGTGAGGATATCCCGCCGATCTCTCGCGGCACCCCAAAGGTGGTCACCTCAGGACAGTCAATCAATCGTATCATCGGGCACTCGATGTCTGACCACAACCATTTGCACACGCCGGTCAATCGGGGAGACGATCACGCTGAAGCCCTGCAGACGCCCTAGCTCAATCACCGTTGCTTGGCTCGCATCAAGGTGTGCCGGCGGAACCGGAGTTGGGACGGTTTCGCTGCTCTTGTCAACCTGTTGTTCGCTCATTGGTCAGTATCCGCGATGTCGAGCCCGTGGGCGTAGCTTGATGAATCGGCTCGGCCAACCAAGCCGCCCGAGGACAAGGAGAAGGTCCCGAACGCGTTGGGATCGCTTCCCAAATGACAACGCCAGGTGCCGATCGTGAGTCCATTGGAACTTGGATGGGTCCCATTGACCCGATTCATCGTAGTCGGCGAGCAAACCTTCAGAGCTTTCGATGTAATGCTTCACGCTACTCCCACGCCGGCAACGGTAAAGGCTTTTCGGCATGGCCCGGACGGACCAGCTTCGGGCCCCGTGGCCGTGCCGGTGCCGGTGGCTTGTACCTATCGCTGAAATTCATCGTCGGTAATGGCAATGGCTGTTCCTGCTGGTTCCTCGACGATACCTCGCCCTGCCCAACATAGTTGCTTCTTGCCGTGTCCGATGCTTCGTCGCCGAAGTTCATCGTTGGCAGAGGCAAGGGTTCCTCCGGACCTACCTTATACATCAGGTCGAAACTCCAATTCGGCAAAACTTGTTTCTGCCTGCTCTGCTCGGCACACCAAGCCAAGATATTCGTCATAACGGTTTCCCTTTCTAAATTGTGATCCTCGATAGTTCTCCATCAAACTCCCTACCAGCAGCCTGCCGTTCGGCCCTCTCGGCCGCACGTCTTTTGACGGCTTCGGGGACAGTTCGCTCCACTCCCCGCTCGGCCGATCGGAGCCGACTGCGGAGTCGCTCAACTTCAGCTTTGAGGGACTTCAGCTCATCCAACGCCCTCGAATCTGGCACGATTGCACCGTCACGAATGCTGGCGTTGGCAGCCATTTGCAAGCCTGCTTTGAGATGGTCAAACTCGCTAACCGCTCGATCGACGCGAAGCTGCCAATATCGGCACTTATCGCGGGCTCGTTTGTGCCGGTCCGGGTCAGGTTCGATCATGATGCCATACGGGGAATTTTCTCGCCGGGCCCCATCGGGCCAGAGCAGCCAGCCATTGTCGTCCGAGAGGAAGTCCGGGCCATGCTTCTCGTGAAATGCTTGAATTGGTTTGTGTGTCTCTGCCATTGGTTTTCTCCTGGACTACCCGATTACCTGCAAATTGCTCATCTCTCGCCATGCGTTCAGGTTCCTTGCCCCTGGCGAGTCGAAGAGTCTCAACGCACCGATTTCGATCCGACGCTTTGTGACGTTCACCGCTACGCCCGCCACGCTGTTGGCAAGATCATCCTTGCTTCCGGCGGGATGGTCTATGATATCTTTGCCACCTGATCGTGTTCGTCGTTCTAGGTTTGATAATTGGTCGATCAGAACCGGATCGTCCAGCAGTTCAATACCGTCGGAGAAAACTAGCGGAAGCAATTCACGATACAGCTCGGCCTTGGGCTGGGGGCTCTTGGTGTAGCCGATACCGACCGACCGGAAGGCACTGGCAACAAACTCTGCGGAGTAATTGTCGCCGATGACGTGACGCAGACCAAACCGCCTGAGTTCACGGGCCATTTCCTGAATGACAAGATTCGGATTGAACGGGGGAGTCCATCGGACGAGGCGGTCCAGGATCACCTTGGCGTTGTCCTTGTGTGCTATCGCAAGGGCGGCATCGTCTACGCGGCCACCTGAAAGATCGGCAAACCCGTAATAGCGAACCCTCTCACGCGGCATCAATTCAACTCTGCCAGGGACGACAAGCCTTTCAATTGCATCGCGGGGAATGAAGATGGCAACGTCGTCTCTGAACTCGGCAAGGTATTCGCTCTTGGCGGCCTGGAGGTCGTCTTGCAACGCCTCATCAACAAGCTCCTGGGGCAACGTCGGGTTCATCGTACGGCTGGGGCAATTCCATACCAGTGTTCGGCCGGTGTTGTTGGCGTGGTTCTGTTTGAACATCCTCCAGCACCAGCCCCGCTTCGCATAGGGTGATGAAATCGCTATCAGCTTGCCGCCCGTTGTGGCCAGTCCCGGTCTGATAGCTCGAATTAATTCTGTGTCGTTCCGAATCTTGCTGTTTTCGTCCAACCCGAAGAAGGCAGCTTCGGAAATGACAGCGGCAATCAGTGTGAAGTTCCTAATGGAGCGGTAGTCACCTGCCAGGACCTCAATCCCAATCCCATTGCGAAGCTCAAAGCCGGTGGTGGTTTCGCGGACAACCTCATTGCACAGAAGCTCGGAACCGAACAACGCCCGCATGTATCGGTGCTCCACGTCGGCTTGCTGCTTCGTCGGGGCACAGAGTGCCACAAGCCCACGCTCGCCTGGGGCCAGTTTGCCTTCATGGCCGGCCAGGACCGCTTCGTATGCACCAATCATCGCGGCTGTTCGTGACTTGCCAGAACGCCTGCCTGTCAGGCAACAGACCCTCCCAAAGCCATCAGAGGGAAGTTTCGACGGATCGCGTCCGGTGCAATCGTGGATCAGCTTGGAATCGGTAGGTCGTGTCGGCAGGCCATATACCACACGCAGGAATGACAGCCAAGGCCGCCAGGTGGTCAGGTCATCACCCAAGAACGGGCGGAATAGGTTGCGGTCCTTGATGGCTTCGATGATGGTCATGCCGTCTGGACCCCCTTGCTGGTAACGTAAGATCGCAAGTCTTGAACGGGCTTTGCCTTGCGTCCAGGTCCACCCAAGGCCCGGATGATTCCCACGGCAGCGTTTACCATCTGAGTCCACGGGCCCGGATCAAACCCGCCGTTCTGTAGGGCGTTGGCCTCCGCCGTTTCGAGAGCCGTTTGCATGAAGATGAACCGATCACAGAGCATACGTTTCAAGATGCTGTCGGCGTTCATCTCCTCCTGGAGTTCTGCTACCCTCTGGCGGAGTTTCCGAACCACCACGAGGCGGCTATCCATCGAATCCAGCAGCTTGGGTTCCCACCTGGCCGGCAATGTACCGTCGGGTTTGCGTCGGCTTTTGCGAGTCCAGGGTTTGTCGCGTTTCCCAAAACGCCGATCCACGTTGGCCGGTGTGTCACTCATGGTCACCTCAAAAAGCGGACCGGAGACCGCCAGAAAGATGGGGTCTCCGGTCCATCAATTCTGTCCCTTCTACCGTGTTTAAGTATACTCTATTTCGGCTCGAGCGCAAAACGAAATCTCACTCATAAAGCCCATTCACCGCCGCTTGCTGATCTTCAAAAGTCACGTCAGCGTAGATGTTCGCGGTAGTTGTCGGGCTGGTGTGCCCCAACTGCTTCTGAACGAGTCTGAGGTTGCCGGATTTCTTGAGCAACGCCACGGCGAGAGTATGTCTCGCACAGTGAATCGACAACTCTCGGGGGAGTCCAGCTTCAGCAACCGCACGCTTCCACAACTGCATCAAACCGGAGGCGGTCAGCGCTCCCCGTTTGCCGACGAACAATGGACTGCCCTTCCCGGTTGGCTGCCCAACGGCCTTTTTCCATTCGATAAACGCCTTCAGGTGAGAGCGGAGTTCCTTGCTGAGCGGGATCGTCTCCGTGATGGACTTGCGGCGTTTACTACGATGAACTCGGAGAGCAGATCGTCGGAAGTCCACGTCACCTATCGTCAGCTTGGCCAGCTCAGATACACGGAGTCCGGTCTGTAGAGCGGAGTCAACCACGGCCCACGCTACAACCCACCGGACCCGGCCAGCCTGTAGGTCTTTGATGTTGGCGGCCTCGGTGACCAGCCGCAACCGCTTGGTTTCGTCCGCGTCCAGGTACTTTGCTCGGTCGATTCCCATCGTACGTGCTCCTGTATTCAGTAGCCTACATATCCCATTCAGTAGATTATACCCCAGGAATCCGGGATATTCAAGAGCAAATATAGATAATC
The DNA here is from genome assembly GCA_964579675.1 of uncultured Planctomycetales bacterium. Classification (GTDB taxonomy): domain Bacteria; phylum Planctomycetota; class Phycisphaerae; order UBA1845; family PWPN01; genus CAZOIA01. Next base: position 31,144 of record CAZOIA010000025.1, read on the forward strand.
TTCTGAAAAAGATGGGCCGTCGGTTCCGGCTCACAGTAGGGGGAGTGGGGACCTGGAGGCGTGAGAGGGGAAGTCAAAAACCTCAGAGACTCGTTGACGATCCGGCAGAGACGGGGACAATGCATGTGGTTTCAAAACAAGTGGGGCAAAACGATGACAGACCAAAACGCGGAAATCTCCATGGGCTTGGCTGCCTTGAATCTGACGCCAGAGGAAAACGAGAAGTTCAACAAGGTTCAAGGTCTGACGATGCTCAGCGGGGAACATTTCCTGCTCCGTCGATGGCCCGTAGAATGCCATAGGACACGCACAAGCGGGCTGTGCTGCGTTCTACGGGCCCTGGTGTACTCCAAAGGTGGGCCTCGATCAGCGTGGGGCTGCTAGTCATCATCGTCGTCATCATTCTCCCGATGGCTTCTTTGTTCTAAAAGCGCCTTTACAACTGCCCCGATGATTTGATCCCGAAACGCCGGATCATCAATTTCCTCCAACACCTCAGCCAACGTAGCCTGATCGGAACCGTGGACAAGACGGGTGCTCAAAATGTTCTCAAGGGTTAGACCTGGATTCATCGAAGGATCACCTCACAAAAAAAGCAAACAGCGGTGGGCAAAAGACCACCAGACGCCAGGAGCACGATACTTCAAGAGACGACCGTACACATCAAAGACCTTTCGGCCTGTTCGGAACAGACGATAGACGTTACCTCGACCATCCATAGCCGTGAGTTCAGTTCAGTGTTCGGAGGCAGGCCAGATACAGCAACCGTCCGTATGATTGAATCCAAAAGGGCTAGGCTAGCATCTTGCCTCAACTCGGGGGGAGTCTCAAGAGGCTGACGGGACAAGACCGTGAAGTGCACGAGAGGGTTGATGAACACGTCCTCAAATGGATTGGCCATGGTCTGATCCTTTCTCAAAAAGCAGACAGTGAAGCGCCGGACTCCAAAACACACCTGGCTTACAAAACCGTAGCTGACGACCACGAACGTCGAACATGTCTCGTCCAGCTCTGAAAAGACGATGAACTCGACCAAGACCGTCAGTACCGGAAAGCTCAACCCAGGGTCGTCGGGATCGGTGTTGTTTCTTCCGAGATCGTTTGTGCCTCATTGAATGTTATCATTTCTGGTCTCGCTTTGTGTTGAGATCGGGGGTAACAGGTTCGTGGATTCCCTCATATTCAGGGGTATAGTTTCCGATCAGGGCTGGCGGGGCTTGGAAGTATGCGGATTGGCCTGTAAACATTGGGTGTTTTCGACCTCGGGATGTTCGTGCTCCAAGAAAAACGGCGCCCCCCTATCTGGTGCGTCCCAGCCAACGCCTGATGGTCGTTTCCGGCACCGCCAAACGACGACTGATGGCCTTCGCGGCAACTCCCGCCCGATGCAAAACGCGGAGCCGCAGGGCGAGTGCCTGGCGACGTTTTTTCAATGAACCAGGGGCGGCACGGGCTGGTTTGGGTGAACGTCCCGCTTTGCCACTTCTTCTGATTCGCGATGACCGGCGCTGGTTGGGTGATGCGGTAGGTGGGATGAGTGTCAACAGTTGAACGCCACGGCTTGCTTCAAGAAGCTCGTCCCACTGATACAAAAACGGCACCCCCTCCGAGTTGTTTGGATCGGCACATCTTATGTATCGAGTTCTGTCGTGCGTGACAATTGCAAGGCCGTCTCGTCTCGAAGCGTCGATGGCGGCCAGGAAATCGGTCCGTCCATTCAATGATGTGGCTGGGGCGACCTCAAGAAACTGATCGTGGACCTGCAAATGTCGGTCGTGGACAGCACGGCGGGTGGCCCTGGCTTGGCAAGATAAGTTCCCGTGGCGGGCTTGTTTGGATGTCGAGACACGCTCATAAAGACGGACCCGCTGAAAAGGTCGGCATTGAATTGCCGTACCGTCGGAAATGTCGTATAATAAACTAGACACGGTTCTGCCTCAGCCCGCCGCGTGTTGACCACACCGACGGGCCTTTTTTCTTACGGGGCCCCGATCCTACCCGATCAAGTCTGCCACCTTACAACCGATCGCCGATGCCAACCGCCGCAGGCTGCTGAGGGTCGGCTCTCGCTGTTCTCTCTCCCAGAAGCAAACGCACGGAGCCTGGGTGCCCATTCTTGCCGCAACGTCGGCCTGGCGTAACCCGGCCGCGATGCGGGCCTTGCGGATTCGTTGTCCAAGAGACAAGGTTTTGTGTTCAACGCTCATTCGGGATTCCTCCATTTCAGCTAGCGTCTGGGTTAAGTGTACTTCATGTCGGCGGGGCCGACCAAATCGTCTGTCGGCTGGCCCCTGGATTCGCCGGCGTGATCCGCATAGGCTGGCACGGAGAAGGAGGTCGCCGTATGAGCAAGCTGGAATTTCGCGTAGCTACGCCCCAGCACGCCTGCATGGTGGATATAACCCGCGAAGTCGAGCGGGCAGTCGATGAAGGCGGGATTGGCGATGGTCTGGCAACAGTCTACATTCCGCATACAACGGCAGGCGTGACCATCAATGAGAACGCCGACCCGGACGTTGCCCACGACATACTGGCCGCGTTGGACAAGGCCGTGCCGTGGAATGCCGGTTACTACCACCACGGGGAAGGCAACTCGGCTGCTCATGTCAAAGCTTCGCTGATGGGCTCGTCGGTGGTGGTCTTGGTCGAGGACGGCCGGCTGGTCCTCGGCACCTGGCAAGGCATCTACTTCTGCGAATTCGATGGCCCGCGGCAACGGCGTGTCCAGGTGATGGTAGTGCCTGCGTAGCCTCACGCAGCGGCTTCCCCTGCAATCGTAAACGGTAGGTATAAACTAGCTGTCGTCTCTGCTGTGGGGGACGTAGCAGACCACGTGGCCGGTTTTCAGGCCCGCTTGGCGCACGGCTTTCTGGACGTCGCCGGTCACGTCAAGTAGTTGGCATCGCCTGCGGGTTGATACCGTCAGAGTATCCATGCCGGGGCTCCATCAATCGAGGACGAGACTTCGCCGGGGCCGGACGGGCGCTTTTGCCGGGCGGCGAACATCATACTATACTCAAACTGACCGATTCCACCGCAACGAGCCGCAGGCTTCAGCCTGCGCGGCCTTGCGAACGGACACGAAGCTGTGAACTCACTGGAAGGGCCGCGCAGGCTAAAGCCCGCGGCTCCCTGGAGTTATCAACCAATGTCGGGACCGGGGGGCAGGAAAGTGGTCGTCGCGATGAGCGGCGGCGTCGATTCGAGCGTGGCGGCGAGCCTGCTGCACGAGCAGGGATACGAGGTGACCGGTCTGTTCATGCGGGCGGGGATCGAGGCGCCCGACGACAAGGACGAAGACCGGGCCGGGGACGGCCCGGCTCACAGGGGAGGTTCCGCTTGCCCGGAGCGTTCCGCTCGTCGCAGTCGTCGTCGCGGCTGCTGCAGTGCCGCCGACGCTTCCGATGCTCGTGCGGTCGCGGGTATGCTCGGCATCCCGTTTTTCGTACTTAACTTCAAGGATCAGTTCGACCGTATCATCGACTACTTTGCCGATGAGTATTGCCGCGGCCGAACACCCAACCCCTGTGTGATCTGCAATGAGCGTCTGAAGTTCGGCCGGCTGGCAGACTACGGTCGGGCGGCCGGTGCCGACTTCGTCGCCACCGGGCACCACGCTCGGACCGACGTGGGGGACGGCAAGTACCGCCTGCGGCGGGGGAGCGATGAGAACAAGGACCAGTCGTACGTGCTTTTCGGGCTTGATCGCGATCAACTGGCCAGGATTCTGTTTCCCGTCGGAGGCATGACCAAGGACGATGTTCGCGAGCACGCCCGTCGAGTCGGCCTGAGCATCTGTGGCAGGCCCGAGTCGCAGGATATCTGCTTCGCGGCGGACCGGGACTACGCCCGGGTGGTACGCGAGCGCCGGCCGGAGGCCTTCGTCGAAGGCCCGATCGTTGATCGTAGCGGGAACGAAGTCGGCCGGCATCAGGGAATCGCCAACTTCACCATTGGCCAGCGCCGGGGGCTTGGCGTCGCGATGGGGTTTCCTGTTTATGTCGCCGCACTCGACCCGCACACCAACACGGTAACCGTGGCTGCGCGAGACGAGCTGGCGTCGGATACGCTGACGGCCTCGGGTGTCCACTGGCTCATTGACCCGCCGACCGCCCCCGTGCGGGCAAGCGTCAAGATCCGCTACGCTCACCGGGCGGCACCGGCGGTGGTCGAGGCCACTGCTGATGACCGCGTCCATGTGCGCTTCGATGAGCCTCAGAACGCGGTCACGCCCGGCCAGGCGGCGGTATTCTACCGCGGCGACGTCGTCCTCGGCGGCGGATGGATCGACTCGAAGTGAGAGAAGATGAACGACCTGCCGACCGCCTCACGCCGGCAGGGCGTGGTCCGCCTCGCCGCCGCCGGGGGGGCGGGTGCTAGACAGTAACGGGTTGTGGCGTTGGGGCGCTGGCCGGTGTGGGCAGGAGCTGCTTCATGCTGCAACAGTTACGCCCCTTCTGCTTGGCACAATAGAGCTGCTTATCGGCGGCTTCGATCAGTTTCACCGGCGTGAAGTGCTCACCAGGGACGGGTAGTATCGCCGCTCCGACGCTGATGGTGACGTGATGGTGCCGGCCTTTGAACTCCACCACCATGGTCTCGATTGCGGTCCGGATCTTGACGCAGATCTGGGCCGCGGTCAGACGATCCACGTTGGGCGTGATAACCGTAAACTCCTCCCCGCCGTAGCGGGCAACAAAATCAACGCTCCTCACCTGGCGGGGCAGGCAGCGACCCACGCCCTTGAGCACCGCATCGCCGGTCTGGTGCCCATAGGTGTCGTTGAACTTCTTGAAATGGTCCACGTCCAGCATTATGAGGCCAATCGCCCGTTGGCTCTGGACGGCCTGGTCCCACATTTCAGCAAGCTGCTGATCGAAAGCGGCACGATTGTTGATCCCGGTCAGTCCATCGGTCCAGGCTTTCTCCTGGAGCCCGCGGTTCTCCTTCTCGACCGCCTCGCTCTTGAGCTGCGCCGCCAGGCTCAACTCGCCCAGTACCTCGCCCGCCTCAGCCTGGATCTCCTCCGCGTTCTCCGCCGCTCCCTCGTTCAGGGACAGCATGGATGCCAGCGTGGAGAAATCCTCGCGGATCTTGTCGACGGTTTCGGCGGCCTGTTCCTGCGTGTCGAAGAACTCCGAAGCGAGGAGCGCCTCCCATCTGGCGGGGATCGTCTCATCCCGGACGGTCTGGCAGACGATGTCGCCAACGGCAGTCGAGGCCCCGAGGATCATGGCCAGTTGTCTGGCCTGGGCCTGATTGGCCAGTTCATCGGGGCGATTCTGGTGGCGGATTGCCTCGGCCAGTTGCCTGGGGATTCCCCAATCGATGAGCAGGTCGGCTCCGAGCTCCTCGTGCGATGATCCCATACGCTCCGCCTCGTGGGCGGAGCTTTCACCGAGCATGCCGTCGGCGGCGCTGAGGACCTCGCCGTACGCATCGGGGATGCAGACCGCGAAGACCAGCTTCCCGAGATGGGCCAGTAGCCCGGCCGCGAAGGCCTGCTCTGCCAAACCCCGCGAAGAACCCCGTCTCGCCAGGTGCCGGGCCGCCACCGCGCACGCCACCGAGTACGACCAGAACCGGCCGTAGTCGAACCCGCGGCAGGCCCGGCGATCATCCGACCCAACCAGCGAGAAGCTGAGCGCCATGAGCCGGACCGAGCGTATCCCCAGCAACACCACGGCGTCGCGAACGTTTGTCACCTCTTTGCTGACACCCACCAGCGGGGAGTTGGCGTACTTCAGCAACCGGAGCGACAGGGCAGGGTCCGCCGCCAACGTGTCCGCCAACTCGCCGACGTCAACGTCCTCCTGCTGGCAAAGCTGAAGGATCTGTAGGGCCGTACCGGGCGGGCTCGGCAATCGCGTGGTTCGTTTAATTTTGTTGAGCAGGGATTCAGCCATTGCGAAATACCCCGAATCAGCAGCTTCACTCGCCGGCTATCATCTCTATTACTTCATTGTCCCGCATCAGCGAGGCACCCAGGTACCGGGCCATGTCCTCACACGACATGACGCCCGCCAACGCCAAAGCTTCGCCGATGTCGGCGGCGGTCCGGAACTCCTGGATCTTCAGCAAGGTCATGACTTGCTCGGGCGTCAGCAGTCCCAGCTCCACTGCCACCTCCCCAAAGCGAAGCTTGCACTCACGTTGACGATCCAGAATGACGTCGATCTGGTCGGGATGAAGCAGGCCGTGACCGGCGGCAATCATGCCGATCGGCTCGCGAACGAATCTGTGCTTTGCGGTGAGTTGCCTCGCTACGCTGGCTGACACCAGATCCCGCTCGATCAAGAACTGAACGAAGGGATTCCCCATCGTGATCTCTCCATATTGCCTCGCCGAGTGGGGGGGCGAGCAGCCCCGCCCCGTGCTCCTGGCGTATCGGCTCGATGGGCGCCACCGATTAGCTCTTTGCGTTGCCAGGCAGCGCTAACACGAAACGAACCTGTCCACAGGGTGACGGCGGCTTCGATTCGCGACCGGTGGACCGGTCTTTGGCTCCCGGCTTGCGGTTCTCGGCCCCGCGAACCGTGTGTGCCTATGCGGGCCGCGGGGGCACGAACGTCCGAGTACCCGCGGCCGCGATCAGGCAGCCGGCGGCTATCATAGTCCGTGCTCCTTGAATGGATCGGCCGAAGAAAAAGCCCCCGTTCGGCCGATATCCCACGCAACAGGTGCATCATGCACGGGCGGACAATTGACAGGAGGTCGCATGTCTTCGCAACTCGGGCAGGCGAATCAGTCCCACCGCCGACTGGCGGTAATGGTGCTAACGGTATCGACGGCGTGGTTCGCCCCGGCAACGCTCATCGCAGCCGAGACCGAATCGGCACTCCGGCAAAAGATCGCCTGGCAGGTGGCGTTGGACGCGGTCGGATTCTCACCCGGGCTGATCGACGGGCGTATCGGGCCCAAGACGCGGCTGGCAACCCGGGAGTTCCAGCGAGTCCGTGGGCTGGAAATCACCGGCCAGCTCGACCAGGCCACCTCCGATGCCCTCGGAGTCGATCCCGACCATGTGATCGGACGGTATACGATCCAGCCAGCGGACCTCGCCGAGATCGGACCGGCACCGAAGAGCTGGCTCGCCAGGAGCGAGCTCAAACGCCTGGGCCACGAGTCGCTCGAAACCGTGCTTGCCGAGAAGTTCCACTGTGCCCGGCATCTGCTCGCCACGCTCAACCCGGGAAAGAACATCAAGCGGCTCAAGGCCGGCGAGAAAATCGTCGTCCCCGTCATCTGCGAGCCCTCCGGTTCTCACCGGGCCGCCTGCGTCGAGATCAACCTCGCCGAGAAGGTTATCCGCGTGGTTGACTCCGGCAGGCAGCTCGTCGCCCTGTTCCACTGCAGCGTTGCCAGGAGCAAGTCGAGACTCCCGGCGGGCGAGGCGGCGGTCATTTCCGCCGTTGCCGACCCCACGTACACCTTTGATCCGAAGATGTGGCCCGAGGTTAAGGAAAAGATCCCCCGCAAGCTGACCATCCCGCCCGGCCCGCGGAACCCCGTCGGTCGATCCTGGATCGGCCTGAGCCTGCCCGGGTATGGAATCCACGGCACCCCGGACCCTGAGCTGATCGGCAAGACGGGGTCCCACGGCTGCATCCGGCTGGCGAACTGGGACGCCGTCCGCCTCAGCAAGATGGTTCGAATCGGCACGCCGGTACGCTTCATCGGCCGTCCCAGGGTCGAGATGGCCAGGAACGATCGCTGAATGATGAACGCTGAACGATGAATGATGAACGCCGATAAGAGAACTTGAGAATTGAGATCGTTTAGCCGCGACCCGCAGGGGAGCGCGGGCGCCGAAATCGTTTAGCCGCGACCCAAAGGGGAGCGCGGGAGCCAGGATCGTTTAGCCGCAACCCGAAGGCCAGCGCGTATTGACTGACAAAGGCGTCATCTTCGATCTCGACGGGACGCTGGCGGACACGCTGGCGGACCTCACGGACGCGGTCAACGTGGGGCTTAGAGCGTTCGGATTCGCCGAGAGGCCCTCCTGCGACGTGCGGGGCTGGATCGGCGAAGGGCTGCCGACGCTCTGCAGCCGGGCCGTCGGACCCGCGGGCCACGTCCCGATCGATGAGATGGCCGCGATCGTCACCCGATATTACCGCGAACATCGCCTGGACAAGACCGCTCCCTTTCCCGGGGTGCCGGGGCTGCTCGACGCATTGACCGAGCGACAGGTCCCGATGGCGATACTGAGCAACAAGCCACACGAGCACACGGGCCCGATGGCCCACGCGCTGTTCGGGCAATGGTCCTTCGTGGCTGTCCAAGGCTACCGTGAGGAGGGCTGGCGCAAGCCCGATCCGCGGACCGCGCTGGGAATCGTAGCCAGAATGCAACTCGAACCGGGACAGGTCATGTTGGTCGGCGACTCGGCCACCGATGTCAACACCGCCCTGAACGCGGGTCTCCTACCCGTCGGGGCGACGTGGGGCTACCGCTCTCGCGAAGAACTCCTCGCCTCCGGGACAAGGCATCTGGTCGACCGTCCCGAAGAGCTGCTCGCCCTGATCTGAGATCCACGAGCACGTTGGCCGGCACCGAAAGACGCACAGCTCAGTCGGAACGTCATCGGGGAGACAGCCCTACATCGCCGGGCGGCCTTCATTCAGACAGAGATCCACGAGTTCGTCGATGTTGGCCGTCCCGACGTTCATCACCTTGTCCGCCCCGCCCCAGTAGACCTTCACCGTCCCGTCCTCTTCGGGTATCGCCCCGCAGGTGAAGACGACGTTGTGTACGTATCCCGTCACCTCCCATGGGTCCTCGGGCTGCAGGATCCAGCGGTTGCACACGCTGATGACCCGGGACGGGTCGGCAAGGTCATGCAGGGCCACGCCGAGGCGATAGACCGCTCCATCCATGGTCGGGAACACGCCGTGGTAGATGTGCAGCCACCCTCGCGCCGTGCGGATCGGCGTGGCGCCGGGGCCGATCTTCATCTCATCCCAATGGTACTTGACCGGCTTCATGACCACCCGCGAATCGCCCCAGTGCACCAGGTCCTCCGAGTAGCTGATCCAGATCGACCAGGGCGAGATCTCGCTGTGCGGCCTGTCGAGACGTGCATAGCGGCCATCGAACTGCTCCGGAAAGATTACCACGTTCCGCATGTCGGCCTGGCTGATCAAGGCAACCCGCTCCAGCGTGAAGAAATCACGCGTCTTGGCCAGCCCGATCCGCACGCCATGCTGGGAATACGCGCTGTAGGTGATCAGGTAGGTGTCGCCAATCTGGCAGATGCGCGGGTCTTCTATGCCGAAGGCTTCATATTCCGCGAACGGCTCATCCATCGCGGGCACCATGAACGGATCCCGGCGGGGCACCCAGTGGAAGCCATCCTCGCTGTCGGCCAGGCCGAGGATGGATCGGCCGGTGGCACGATGCGCGCGGAACAGCATCACGTACCCGTCGCCGTACCGGGCAACCCCCGCGTTGTGAACGGTCTCGACCGGGTACGGAATATCCGCCGCGGTCAGGATCGGATTGCCCTGGTAGCGCTGGACGATCGGTGCCGGCATCGTCTGGTTCCGTTATTTACCCATCCGAGACGAGCGCCTCAGCCTCGCTCTGCCTCGGAACCTCCACCCGTCTTCCGCATATACTAACGCGGAGCCGCCCGGTCCGACAGCCCGGACCGCGGATCAATGCCCAAGGGGTGCATGACACTTTGGGCGGCTTGTTGGAAGGCGCCGCCCCCAGGTGTTTCC
>CAZOIA010000026.1:0-27511 GCA_964579675.1 uncultured Planctomycetales bacterium
CTTAAACTGACCGGTTTCCCTGCGCCCGTAGTGTGTAACATCAAAGAGCCGCGGGACTTAGCCCGCGCGGCTCTTCCAATGAGTTCAGAGTTGCGTGCCCGTTCGCAAGGCCGCGCAGGCTTCAAGCCTGCGGCTCCTTACGTTGGAATCGGTCAGCTTGAGCTTGTGAGTTTCGTCAACCGGCTTGCACCGCACTCGGGGAACGGTAGAGTTGACAGCCCAAAGCAGATAGCATCTTAATCGGGCGAGTGGCGGAACGGCAGACGCTGGGGACTTAAAATCCCCTGACCAATTACGGTCGTGCGGGTTCGAATCCCGCCTCGCCCAATAACCTGGGAATTGCGACGACGCACGATACGGATGCACGCCTTAATCTCGTAGTGTCTTGTCTGTTGCCTTGGGCATGTGCGACATTTGACGTTGTGCAGAGCCTGCTCCTCGCCAAAGCCAGATGATTTGCCGCACTGCCCATAGAGGCAGGAAAGCGCAATTCGCGGCGTCCGCGGGAGTTACGTCGACTGGGCGATACTGGACTTGAACCAGTGACCTCCTGCATGTCGAGCAGGCGCTCTAGCCAACTGAGCTAATCGCCCCACGCGCGCAAGTCATTGTTTGGCAACGATCCCGCCATGTCAATACCCATCGCCGTTACTGTCTGCCGGCCGGTCCGTGACAGAATCGGCGGGGCTCCCAGAAAGCCGTGGCCTCGTCTTTCCCGGAATGGCCTGACGCGGCCCGCGAGCAAGTGCCAATGCGAGAAAGTGAGAAAACGCCGGCTGCGACGTGCCTTTTCCACTTTCGCACCTTCGCACCCTTTGGGCTGGGGCTTGGTGGATGCTGCATGGAGCTTCCTCCGGCCCGCCGCCTGAACTGTCACGCACCCGCTGCTGGCCACCGGTGGCAAGAAACCGCCTACTCGATCGCCGGGGCTGGAAGTCCTTTCCGGTGAGCCTGGGCAATACGTCTTCTGGACCGGGATTGCCGTATCCTAGTGTTTGCAGTCCCAGCGCGGCCGCCGGGCAATTCCGCCTGGGGCAAGACGGTCTTTGACAGGCCGGCATGCATGTCCTACTCTACGGTAGGACTATGGCTTTGAGAATACAGAACGGTATGCTTACCCATCTGGCAGGACATGCATGGCCACCCGAAGGAAAGGACCCAAGGTAAAGGGGGAGGTGAAGGAACTCTCCCTGTTGTTCGAAATCAGCCAGGCGCTGGACCGCAGCATGGAGCTGCGTGACGTGGTGGGTCCGGTGCTCAAGGCGCTCCACGAGCACATGGGCATGTCCCGCGGCACCCTGACACTGCTCAATCGCGAGACGGGTGAGATCTCCACCGAGGCCGCCCACGGGCTGTCAGAAAGCCAACGGAGACGGGGGCAATACGCTCCTGGCGAAGGGCTCATCGGCAAGGTGGTCCAGAGCGGTCGGCCGGTCGTAGTCCCACGCGTCTCAGAAGAGCCGATGTTTCTCGACCGCACCCGGTCGAGGGAACATCTCCGCAAGCAGGACATCTCGTTTATCTGTGTGCCAATAAGACTGGGCAACGAGGTAGTGGGAACCCTCAGCGTCGACCAGTTATTCTCAGAATCGGTCTCTCTGGAAGAGGACCTCCGGCTCTTGTCGATCATCGCCTCGATGATTGCCCAAGCGGTCAGTCTGCGGCAATCGGCGCAGCAGGAACGCCAACTGCTGCTTCGGGACAACCTTCGGCTCCAGGATGAACTGAGGAATCGGTTTCGCCCGGCAAACATCGTGGGAAACTCCAGGACGATGCAGGTTGTCTACGATCTGATCGCCCATGTCGCCAAGAGCGACACCACGGTCCTGACTCGCGGAGAGAGCGGGACCGGCAAGGAGCTCGTCGCTCAAGCCATCCATTACAACAGCCTTCGGGCCAATAAGCCGTTGGTCAAGGTTAGCTGCGCCGCATTGCCCGAGGCAATACTGGAAAGTGAACTGTTCGGGCACGAAAAGGGTGCCTTTACGGGTGCGATCGCTCAGCGCAAAGGTCGTTTCGAACTGGCATCGGGCGGGACTATCTTCCTGGATGAGGTCGGCGACTTTCCCCTTGCCACCCAGGTGAAAATGCTGAGGGTCCTGCAAGAACGCGAGTTCGAGCGCGTGGGCGGAACGAAGACCATCAAAGTGGATGTTCGGATTATCGCCGCGACCAATCGCGACCTCGAAGAGGCCATCGCCAAGGGCAAGTTCAGGCAGGATCTCTACTATCGGCTCAACGTCTTCCCGATTCACATCCCGCCCTTGCGTGAACGAAGGGTGGACATCCTGCTGCTGGCCGACCACTTCGTCGAGAAATACAGCAAGGCCAATCACAAGAACATCCGCCGGCTGTCCACACCGGCCATCGACATGCTCATGAGCTACCACTGGCCGGGTAACGTCCGGGAGTTGGAGAACTGCATCGAGCGAGCGGTCCTGCTGAGCAACGAGGACGTGATTCACAGCTACCACCTGCCCCCAACGCTCCAGACCGCGGAGGCCACTCGGACCCAGCACGCGGGCACCTTGCCGGCCACGCTTGAGAGCGTCGAACGCGAGTTGATTCTCGACGCGTTGAAATCATCCCGGGGCAACCGGGCAAAGGCAGCCCGAGCGCTGGGGATCAGCGAACGGGTGATAGGCCTGCGGGTCAAGAAGCACGGGATTGCCTCCCGCCGTTTCCGTGCCAATAGGTAGGATTGTTCGACTAGACCTACCATTCGGTAGCCCGGGGGCAATCCCCCAGCGCTGCCGCCCCTCGTTAAGAGCTGATAACTTCCTTTCTTACAAGATGTTACAACTCGTCGGCGAACCGCCTTCGCCGCTGGCACGCCAACTGCGAGGACAGCGAGCATTGGCGCGGGGCCGTCCCGACGGTTGGGCGATGCCGCCTGTGTTCGGGCCAGCCTGAATGGGAAAGGCCGGCAGATGAACCCGACAAAGGAGTCGCAGTGACTATGCCAGGAAAGACTGTCTCCAACAAAAGACACAACCCAAGCGGCGCGCCGGGCAAGAAGTCTGAAATGGCCAGGTGGATCAGCGCGGTGGGTGTCGCTTTGCTGCTGCTCGGGCCGACGTCACGAGCGATGGCTGAGGGCGCGACGGGCGAGACAACGACAACGGGTCTGGCGGAAGCAACGGAGGCGCTTCAGAACAACATCAACGTCGTCTGGACGCTCATCGCCGCGGTTCTGGTCTTCTCCATGCAGGCCGGGTTCGCCATGGTTGAGGCCGGGTTCACCCGCGCTAAGAATACGGTGAACATCCTGATGAAGAACCTCATGGACTTCTCCGTGGGGTCGGTTGCGTTCTTCCTGATCGGGTTCGGCCTGATGTTCGGGGTCACGCGGACCGGCTGGTTCGGAACCACGCTGTTTGGCCTGAGCGGCATCACGGGATCGGAGGACGGAACCGAATGGGGTTACACGTTCCTGATCTTCCAGACAGTGTTTGCCGCCACGGCGGCGACCATCGTGTCCGGGGCGATGGCGGAGCGAACCAGGTTCGTGGGCTATCTCATATACAGTGCCGCCATCTCCGTCCTGATCTATCCGGTCTTCGGGAAGTGGGCGTGGGGTTCGCTCCTGCTCGACGATGGAGCCGGCTGGCTCGAGGGTCTGGGGACAGGGGCGTTCTGCGACTTCGCCGGCTCGACGGTTGTGCACTCGGTGGGCGGCTGGCTCGCTCTGGCTGGCGCTATCGCCCTTGGGCCACGTCTGGGCAAGTACGGCCCAGATGGCCGACCGAGGGCGATCCCCGGTCACAGCTTCTCACTGGCCGCCCTCGGGGTGTTCATCCTCTGGTTCGGGTGGTTCGGGTTCAACCCCGGCAGCACCACCGTGGGCAACGGCGAGATCGGCCGGGTCGCGGTCACAACGAACCTCGCCGCCGCCGCGGCCGCCATCACGGCCATGAGTAGTTCCTGGGTTTTGTTTAGGAAACCTGAGGGCTCGATGACGATGAATGGGGCACTGGCCGGCCTGGTGGCGATCACTGCCCCGTGCTACACGGTCACGCCCGGGGGGGCTGTGATCATCGGCCTGATCGCAGGTGTCCTGGTCGTGCTCAGTGTCGTTTTTATCGACCGGGTATTGAAGGTGGACGACCCCGTGGGTGCGGTCAGTGTCCACGGCGTGTGTGGGCTCTGGGGCACGCTGTCCTGCGGCCTGTTCAATGCCGAGGTGGTAATCAACCCGAGCGACGCCACGGTGGCCAGTACCGGCCTGTTCTACGGTGGCGGACTGAGCCAGTTGCTCAGCCAGTTCATCGGGGCCGCCGCAGCGTTCGTGTGGGCGTTTGGCCTTGGACTGGCGTTGTTCTACGCCATCAAGACAACCGTCGGCCTACGCGTATCCCCTGAAGAGGAGCTCAGAGGTCTGGACATCGGCGAGCACGGGATGGAGGCCTACAGTGGCTTCCAGATCTTCACCACCACCTGACCATGAGAACAGGAACGTAAGAGGATGAAGCTCATTATCGCGTATATACAACCCGAGAGGCTGAACGACGTTAAACAAGCGCTCTACAAGGCAGAAGTGTTCAAGATGTCGGTGACGAACGCCGTCGGCTGCGGCCAGCAAGCCGGTTTTCACGAATCGTACCGCGGCGCCGACATCGAGGTGAATCTGCTGAAGAAGGTTCGGCTGGAGATCGCGGTCAACGAGGACTTCGTCAAGCCCACGGTGGACGCTATCATAGCAGGCGCCCGCACCGGCCAGATCGGAGATGGTAAGATCTTCATCCTCGACCTGCCGGAATGCATGCGCATTCGGACCGGCGAGACCGGACAAGGAGCGATTGGATGACAGAACGGGAAACGTGGCGAGTGGATACGGGACACAGTGCTTGGATAAGAATGTTTGGAAGGAGACAATCATGAGGAGACTCCCACGCGCGGCTAAGCTTGCGACAATCCTGGCCACGGGTACTATCCTCACCACGGCAGGCGGTTGTATCGGCGACAACTTCTGGGCCATCAGGGCGGACGAGATCGCGAGTGGCCTGATCACCGGCGTGGTCAATCTCGTCCTGGCGCCGACGGGTATCCAAATCTAGACGCGCCAATTCGCGGGGAAGGCAAGGAGCCCGATCTTTGCCTGCGGCTGCGTGCCGATTCCTACCCGAAAGGAGGCAGATCTGATGATCCAGCGCAATCAGAGAGCTACGTCCGGGTGGGTTGCTACCCTGACGGCCGTGATCGCCGTCGGCTCAGGTGCGGGGCCGTTGGCAATGGCGGCCGACCCGAGCCCGTTCGAACTGAATCCGGCCCGACTGGCCGCGGACACGGATCCAGCGCCCGGTCTCATGCTGGCCCAGGCGACCGAGCCCACTGAGCCCGTGGCGCAGCGCGTCGAACTCGAGACCGCGGAAGAGACCGAGGAGCCCGCTCTGCCGATCGGTTTCGGTCTCAGCTACGCCCTCTACACGGACTACATCTTCCGCGGGGTGAATTTCTCGGAATACGATGGCGAGGGTCGCGAGAAGCTCAATCACCAGTTGGATGTGTATATCGAGTATGATACCGGTGATTTCGGCACGATCGGCTTCGAGACCTGGTTCGAGTGGTTCGCCGGCCAGAAGAAGATCGACCCGGACCGCGGTGGGCAGAATCTCCAGGAAGTAGACTATGTCATCTACTGGGGCTACCCGATCGATCAGATCGCGACGGACCTGACGCTCGGGTATATCTTCTACCAGTTCCCGAACCTGGCTCACTCACTGCGCCAGGACAGTGCCCGCGGCAACAATAACGACGACCGCACGCACGAGTACTGGTTCTCCCTGGAGCACAACGACGCCTGGATGTGGAAGGGACTGTTCCCGGACAATGAGGATGGCGTCCTGAACCCGTCGTTCTTCTTTGCCCATGACGTCGGAGCGATCCCCGGGGTATGGATGGAGTTCGGTCTTAGCCACGGTTTCGCCATTCCCGGGGTGGACAATCTGACCATCACACCGGGCTGGACCTTGTGCGTTGATGGCGACTACTGGACGCGTGGCTTCAAACTGGCCGGCGACCAGTGGTCCTTGGTTGCCGAGTATGACCTGACGCCTGTGCTGCGGCTACCCGCGTGGGCCGGCAACGTCAGCATCACCGGCGAGCTCTACTTCTTCAATGCCTTCGGCAACATGGAGGACAGTCACACGATCCAGGACGAGTTCTGGGGCGGTATGACGGTCAACTGGGCCTGGGGCGGCTAGCGCTCCGGCCTACGTTTGCCGTTTTGGTGCTGGGAATCACGGGCGATTACGTTTGCCTCCCTAACGACGATGGACAGGCTCTCAAGAGCTACCGATTTGTATGTCTTACCGCGGCAATCCTACAGAACGGTAGGATCCTTGTGGCGACTTACGGCCGGGCAGCCCGTATCTTCTGCTTTTTAGGAACGTTATGAAAACCGTCTTGCGCTGTCGTCTTGGCACGAGAACTGCTTAAGCTGTGAGCAAAGAAGGCAGGAAGGTAGATCTCTAGCCAACGAGCTTTTGCAGGCTTGCCGCCGATGGTCAGAGGTCTGGTTGAAGGGCCCCGCGATTGGACATTGCGAGGGCCCGAAAAATGGCTAATGTCTATTATGTTCTTACATAAGGCAACTTGAAATGGCAGGAATTCACAATTCGTCGGTGCCGTCGAAGGCTGAGACTCACAAGGATTTCTTTGATTACTGCAAGCAGGTCGGGGCGGAGATGGTGGATTTGAAGTTCTGCGACATGCTGGGCACGTGGCAGCACTGTTCATTTCCGGTGGACGAGTGGGACGACGGTACGTTTAAGGACGGTGTCGGGTTCGATGGATCGAGTATTCGCGGGTGGCAGGAGATCGACGTCTCGGACATGCTCGCCGTTCCGCAGCTCGAGACGACGCGCCTGGAGCCGTTCTTCGCAAAGCCGACCGTCAGCATCATCGCCGACATCGTCGATCCAATTACGCGGGAGGAGTACGGGAAAGATCCGCGCCACGTGGCCAAGATGGCGACTAAGTATCTCAAGAAGTCAGGCATCGGCGACACGTTTTTCGTAGGTCCCGAGCCCGAGTTCTTCATCTTCGACGAGGTACGTTACGAGCAGAACCAGCACCGCGGCATGTACGAGATTGATTCGGTCGAGGCTGCCTGGAACACCGCCCGGTTCGAGGAACCCAACCTCGGGTACAAGCCCTCCTACAAGGGCGGCTACTTCCCCGTCAGCCCGACGGATACCTACCACGACCTCCGGGGCGAGATGGTGTACGAAATGAAGAAGGTCGGCATCGCAATCGAGGCCCACCACCACGAGGTCGGTACCGCCGGCCAGGCCGAGATCGACATGAAGTACGCCCCACTGCTCGAGATGGGGGATCAGTTCATGTGGTACAAGTACATCGCCCGGAACGTCGCCAAGCGAGCCGGCAAGACGGTCACGTTCATGGCCAAGCCGATCTTCGAGGACAACGGCAGCGGAATGCACACGCACATGTCGATCTGGAAAGACGGCAAACCGATGTTCGCGGGCAAGGAGTACGCCGGCTTGTCGCAGATGGCACTGCATGCGATCGGCGGCCTGCTCAAGCACGCCGCGGCGCTGCTGGCGTTCGCCGCCCCCACCACGAACTCCTACCGCCGTCTCGTCCCCGGATTCGAGGCACCGGTGAATCTTGCCTATTCCCAGCGGAACCGCTCGGCTGCCCTACGGATTCCGATGTATTCGCCTGATCCCAAGGCCAAGCGCCTGGAGTTCCGCTGCCCCGATTCCTCCTGCAACGGATACCTGGCGTTTTCGGCCATGCTGATGGCGGCGCTGGACGGCATCGAGAACAAGATCGACCCCGGCAGGCCGGTCGATAAGAACTTCTATGAACTGACACGGGAGGATCTGGCGGACATTCCCAGCACGCCCGACCGGCTCAAGTTGGCGCTCAACGCGCTCAAGAGCGACCACGCGTTCCTCATAAAGGGAGGCGTGTTCACGCAAGAGCTCATCCAGACCTGGATCGACTACAAGACGAAGAACGAGATCGAGGAGTTGTACCTGCGGCCACATCCGCACGAGTTCGCCTTGTACTACGACAGTTGACGGGAAAACACCCCAGCGCTTCAAATGACCGGGGTGGCTTGCTCGCCAGCCCGGCGGTATCCACCTACAATGGTGAGGGTCCGCGCCGGTCGGGCACCCCTAAAATCATCGCCGGGTGAGGGCCAGGGAACCAGTTTGCGCCGCAAGAGCCGTGAACAAGATATGAATCATCCGCGTATGCCGACAAAGCAAGGCTTGTACGATCCGGGCTGGGAGCATGATGCGTGCGGCATCGGTGCGGTGGCCAACATCTCGGGACGGCGTGACCACACGATTATCAAATACGGCAAACAGTTATTGCTGAACCTGCTCCACCGCGGAGCTGCGGGAAGCGATGAATCGACCGGCGTCGGCGCCGGGATCCTGCTCCAGATCGGTCACGAGTTCCTCGCCGCCGAAACCGAGCGGCTCGGTTTTGGCCTGCCCGAACCGAAGCACTACGGCATAGCGATGGTGTTCGCCCCGCGGAACGCGCGGGTCCGCGATCAGTGCGACCGAATCCTGGCCGAAGCAGTCGGTCATTACGGACTGAAGGTGCTGGGGTGGAGGGACGTGCCCACCTGTAACGACTGCCTCGGCGGTCTGGCCCGGGAGTCGGAGCCGACCATCAGGCAGTTGTTCATCGACGGTGCGGGTCTGGGCGACGAAGCCTTGGAACGGCGGCTATACCTGGCCCGGAAGTGCGCGGAACGCTGCGCCAGAAACCGCCTGAGTGATCAGGCTGAAGACTTCTACATAGCGTCAATGTCCTGCCGGACCGTTGTCTACAAGGGGATGTTTCTAGCGCCCCAGTTGTTCGCTTACTATCCGGATCTCTCCGATGAGCGGCTGGTCACTGCGCTGGCCGTCGTTCACCAGCGATACAGCACCAATACGTTTCCGAACTGGCGTCTGGCCCAGCCGTTTCGCCTCATTGCCCATAACGGCGAGATCAACACCCTGAGAGGCAACATCAACCGCATGCGCGCTCGCGAATCGAAGATGGTCAGCCCCCTGCTGGGCGACGATCTTGGCGATCTGTTCCCCATTCTGACGGCGGGGGCGAGCGATTCAGCGTGTTTTGACAGTGCGCTGGAACTGCTGGTGCGGGCCGGGCGATCCCTGCCCCATGCCATGGCGATGCTGATTCCCGAGGCCTTCGGGCCGAGATATCACATCAGCACTGACAAGCGGGCGTTTTACGAGTATCACGCGGCCATCATGGAACCTTGGGACGGTCCGGCGGCGATGGTCTTCACGGACGGCCGGCTGGTCGGCGGCACGCTGGATCGCAACGGGCTTCGCCCCGGGCGCTATGTGGTAACCACCGACGGACTGATGGTGCTGGCCAGCGAGGCAGGGGTGATCGACATTCCCGTCGATCGGGTTCAGTCGAAGGGGCGCCTCCGGCCGGGACGCATGTTCCTGGTGGACACGGACGAGGGCCGCATCGTCGTTGACAATGAGATCAAGGGTAAGATCGCCCGCCAGCAGCCTTACCGCCGCTGGCTCGAACAGAAACGGATCGAGTTGCGAGGGCTTTTCAGTGCCTCCAAGCCGGTTGAGAGCGACCCGGAGACCTTCGCCCAGCGCATGCGGGCTTTCGGGTACACCCGCGAGGAATTAGACACCGTCCTGGCGCCCATGGCCGTCAACGGCCAGGAGCCGATCGGTTCCATGGGGACCGACACGCCGCTGGCCGTTCTGTCCGACCGCCCCAAGCTCCTCTTCAGCTATTTCAAGCAGCTCTTCGCCCAGGTGACCAACCCTCCGATAGACCCGCTGCGCGAAGGCCTCGTCATGTCGCTGATGAGCTTCACCGGCAAGCGGCGGAACATCCTGAGCGAGTCGCCGGAACACTGCTGCCAACTCAAGCTCCAGCATCCGATCATGACCAACGAGGACGTCGAACGCCTGCGGGCTGTAAGGCGGGAGGATTTCAAGGTTGCGACCGTACCGGCGCTGTTTGACGTGGATGAGGCCGACGCGGGTGACGCTCTTCGGCGCGGCCTGGATGAGATGTTCCGCGCATCGGAGGCAGCGATCCGGGACGGGGCCTCGCTGCTGATCGTGAGTGATCGGGGGATGTCACCGAGGCGTGCGCCGATTCCGTCGTTGCTCTCCGCGGCGGCCCTGCACCACTGGCTTCTGGATCATGGGTTGCGAGGGGAGGCGGGGCTGGTCATTGAAAGCGGCGAACCCCGGGAGGTGATGCACTTCTGTCTGCTATGCGGTTACGGAGCCAAGGCCATCAACCCCTACCTGGCGTTTGAAGCCATTCATGAATTGCACCGGCGGGGAGATCTCCCAGACGACGTTGAGCCGGGACAACTCGTCGACAACTATATCACCGCCATCAAGAAGGGAATCCTGAAGACGATGTCCAAGATGGGCATCTCCACGCTCCGCAGCTATCACGCGGCGCAGTTGTTCGAGGCCATCGGCCTCAACCGTGACGTGGTGGATACGTACTTCAAGGGCAACACCTCGCGTATAGAGGGGGTCGGACTGGGTGTGATCGCCTGCGAGGCCCTGGCCCGCCACAGCAGCGCCTTCGGGGATCGCGCGGCCGGCGCGCTTGATATGGACTTCGGCGGTGAGTATCACCTCCGGACCGACGGCGAAAACCACCTCTGGAACGAGCAAACGGTCGTCCACCTTCAACACGCGGTTCGAAACAACAACCAGAAGGCCTACGCGAAATACGCGCAACTGGTCAACGACCAGTCGCGTAAGCTGTACACCCTGCGAGGCCTCTTTGAGTTCCTGCCCGGCGACCCCGTACCGTTGGACGAGGTTGAACCGGCAAGCGAGATCGTGAAGCGCTTCTACACCGGCGCGATGTCCCACGGGTCGATCAGCAAGGAGGCCCACGAGACCATGGCTCTCGCCATGAATCGTCTCGGCGGGATGAGCAACACCGGAGAAGGTGGTGAAGACCCTGCCCGGTACACTCCGTTGCCCAACGGCGACTCGCTGAGCTGCGGGATCAAACAGGTTGCCAGCGCCCGGTTCGGCGTGACGATCAGCTACCTGGCTCACGCGAAGATGTTGCAGATCAAGATTGCCCAGGGTGCCAAACCCGGCGAAGGGGGACAATTGCCCGGGCACAAGGTGACCGACGAGATCGCCAGGCTCCGCCACTCCACGCCCGGCGTGTCTCTCATCTCGCCGCCTCCGCATCACGACATCTACTCGATTGAGGACCTGGCCCAGCTCATCTATGACCTCAAGTGCAGCAATCCGGGCGTCAAGGTGTCGGTCAAACTCGTAGCCGAAGTGGGTGTCGGCACCATTGCTGCTGGCGTTGCCAAGGCAAACGCCGACGAAGTGCTGATCAGCGGCCACGACGGCGGCACCGGCGCAAGCCCGCTTTCCTCAATCAAGCATGCCGGTATCCCATGGGAGATCGGCCTGGCTGAGACCCAGCAGACGCTGGTCCTCAACGGGCTGCGTGACCGGATCCTGGTTCAAACCGACGGCCAGTTGAAAACCGGCCGGGACGTCGTCATCGCCGCCCTGCTGGGCGCCGAACGATTCGGGTTCGGCACGGCAGCGCTTGTCTCACTCGGCTGCATCCTGATGCGGAAGTGCCATCTGGGCACCTGCCCGGTCGGCGTAGCCACTCAAGACCCGGAGCTGCGAAAGAAGTTTGCCGGCAAGCCCGAGCATATCGAGCGGTTCATGACGTTCGTGGCCCGGGAGGTTCGTCAAATCATGGCGGAGCTCGGCTTCCGCAAGGTTGACGAGATGGTCGGCCATGCGGAGCGCCTGAGTTGTCGTAAGGCCATCGACCACTGGAAGGCCAGGGGACTGGATTACTCTGCGGTCTTCACGAGACCGGATACGTCAGATGACCAGGGGCTCCGGTGCCGGCGGCCGCAAGTAGACACACTGCAATCGCATCTGGATTGGCAGATTCTGGAAAAGGCGAAGGACGCCGTCGAGAAGAAGAAAAGAACAGCCGTCGAGCTGCCGATTCGCAACGTCCATCGCACGGTTGGCGCGATTCTCAGCAACCGTATCCTGAATCTGCACGGGGCTCAAGGCCTGCCCGACGGGACGCTCGGAGTCACGCTGAACGGATCGGCAGGCCAGAGCTTCGGCGCATTTCTCGCGCCCGGGGTGACGCTGCGACTGGTCGGTGAATCAAATGACTATCTCGGCAAGGGGTTGTCGGGCGGGCGCATCGTCGTGCAGACGCCGCCCGGCGCGCACTTCACCGCCCAGGACAACGTCATCGTCGGCAACACGGTGCTCTACGGGGCAACGGGCGGCGAGGTGTTCATCAACGGCATCGCGGGCGAGCGGTTTGCCGTGCGGAACAGCGGGGCGGTGGCGGTGGTCGAAGGCGTAGGCGACCACGGCTGTGAGTACATGACCGGCGGAATCGTGGCCGTCCTCGGGCGCACGGGCCGGAACTTCGCCGCCGGCATGAGCGGCGGCACTGCGTACGTTCTGGACGAACATCAGTTGTTCGACACGCTGTGCAACCTTGACATGGTTGACCTTGAGCCTCTGCTGCAGGAGGAAGACGAGGAACGGCTGCGCAACCTGATCATGCGCCATCACAGGTGGACGGGCAGCGAGCAGGCGCAACGCATACTGGATAACTGGCATGGGATGACGGGCAAGTTCGTGAAAGTCATTCCCATCGAGTATCGCAAGGCCCTTGAGAGAATGCGTGACCGCGAAGAAGTGCAAGATGAGTTCACCCCGGCGACCGAGGAGGTCTTCCGTGGCTAAGCCGACGGGATTCATGGAATACGTTCGCGAGGAGGTCGCGCACCGCCTCGTGGAGGCGCGGGTCAAGGATTACTCCGAAGTTGACCTGCCGCATTCGCAGGAGACGCTTGTCCGCCAGGCTGCCCGGTGCATGGACTGCGGGATCCCATTCTGCCATGCTGCCGGCTGCCCGGTTTTCAACCGGATTCCCGAGTTCAACGACCTTGTATACCGGGGCAAGTGGCGTGAAGCGAGCGAGAATCTGCATTCGACCAACAACTTCCCCGAGATCACGGGCCGGGTCTGTCCCGCCCCGTGCGAGGCGGCCTGCACGTTGAGCATCAATGACGAGCCGGTGCTGATCAAGCACATCGAGTACCAGATTGCCGAGCGTGCGTTTGCGGAGGGTTGGGTTCAACCGATGCCGCCGGTGCGCAAGACTCGCAGACGAGTCGCCATTGTCGGTTCCGGGCCGGCTGGACTTGCTGCCGCCCAACAACTCGCCCGCGCCGGTCATGACGTGGTGGTCTTCGAGAAAGACGACCGAATCGGCGGGCTGCTGCGTTACGGTATCCCCGACTTCAAGCTGGAAAAACGGGTGCTCGATCGCCGGCTTGAACAGCTCGTCGCCGAAGGAGTCGCCTTTGAAACCGGCGTCGAGGTAGGCGTCGACATGTCCGCCCGGTATCTGCGTAAGACGTTCGACGCCATCTGCCTGACCATGGGCGCCGGCGAGCCGCGAAGCCTCAACATACCCGGGGCCGGATATGAGAACCTCCACTACGCGATGGAGTTCCTGACGCAGCAGAACCGCAGAATTGCCGGCGATGAGGAGCCTGGTTCGGGCAGGGAGACCATCTCCGCGAAGGACAAGGTCGTAGTCGTGATCGGCGGCGGCGACACCGGCAGCGACTGCGTCGGCACCGCGCGACGACAGGGGGCGAAGGAAATCCACCAGTTCGAAATACTGCCCGAACCGCCCGCGCGGGTTAATCCGAAGACCCCCTGGCCAACGTGGCCGCAAATCCTTAGAACCTCCTCGTCACACGAGGAAGGATGCCATCGGCGCTGGGGCGTGCTGACCAAACGACTTTCCGGCGTCGAGGTCCACGCGACCGAGCTCTGCGGGTGTGAGGTGGAATGGACCTGTGGGCCGAAGGGATGGGAAATGAAGGAGCGCCCCGGCACCGACTTCTGCATGAAGGTGGATCTGGTATTGCTGGCGATGGGATTTCTTCACGTGATTCATGGGGACCTGATCGAGCAGTTAGGCGTCCAGCTCGATCAGCACGGTAACGTCGTCGTGGATGACAGATACATGACTAGCGAACGAGGAGTGTTCGCGGCAGGCGATAGCACGCAAGGGGCCTCTCTAGTCGTCCACGCCATCAATGCCGGCCGGCAGGCAGCCGAGGCCGTGAATCGCTGGCTCAACGACTAACAGGCGGGGTGCCACGTCGCAGGCAGTCATCTTTCCGCGGCTTACGTTGTCAGCATCGAAACCGTGCGGCGATGGGCATGCGCCGGCCCACGCCGAAGGCCCGGCTGGTAACCTTCAATCCGAGGGCCGCCTGCTTGCGCTTGTACTCGTTCAGGTCAACCAACCGGATCACCTTCTGCACTACGTCGGGGTCGAAGCCGGCGGCAATGATCTCGCCCGCACTCTGTTCCTGGCTGATGTACTGCTCGAGGATGGCGTCAAGCGTGTCGTACGGGGGGAGCGAATCCTGGTCGGTCTGATCGAGGCGGAGCTCGGCCGAGGGCGGCTTGGTGATGGTGCTCTGGGGAATGATTTCCCGACCCCCGCGCTGGTTGGCGTGCCGCGCACGCTCGTTCACGTACTCGGCAAGTCTGTAAACCATGGTCTTTGGAACGTCGCTGATGACGGCCAGGCCGCCGCACATGTCGCCGTAGAGCGTGCAATAACCGACGGCCAGTTCGCTCTTGTTGCCCGTTGTCAGGAGCAGGCAGCCGAACTTGTTCGACAGCGCCATCAACAGGGCCCCCCGGATGCGGGCCTGGATGTTCTCCTCCGTGATGTCAGGCTGTCGCCCTTCAAAATGCGGATTAAGACTCGTCTCAAAGGACTCATGCATCGGCGTGATGGGGATCACCTTGAAATTGATGCCAAGGTTCTGAGCGAGTGTCTCAGCGTCGCTACAGCTTTGCTTGCTGCTGTATCGCGATGGCATGGCCACCCCGGTCACGGCATCGGGGCCCAGGGCGGCGGCGGCGATGGCCGCCGTCACCGCTGAGTCGATCCCGCCCGACAGCCCGAGCACGCCCCGCTTGAACCCGCACTTGCGGATGTAGTCCCGCGTGCCCAGCACCAGAGCGTCGTGAACGGACGCGATTCCGGAAGGGTACGGCTCGATACGCCCGGCCTTCGATGATGCGACGCGGGCCGACGGATCGAGCTCGACGACAAGAAGATCCTCCTCAAACGGTTTGGCCTGTGCGATGAGCTCTCCATCGGCGTCGAATACCGCCGAAGCACCGTCGAAGATCAGCTCGTCGTTTCCGCCCGCCTGGTTGACGAACAGGATGGGGAGACGATGTTGCCGGGCCTGCTTGCCGAAAAGCCGTACGCGAAACGGGTGCTTATCCTGCCAGAAAGGGGACGCACTAAGGTTGAACAGCATTCTCGCACCGGCCTCGGCGAGCCGGCCGACCGGATCGCGGTGGTAGATCCGCCGGCCTATGAGTTGCTCGTCGTTCCAGAGATCCTCACAGATGCTGATCCCGATTGGAACACCGGCGTGCTCGATCATCGCCGCCTCGGGTCCGGGCTCGAAGTAACGCTCTTCGTCGAACACGTCGTACGTCGGCAGCAGCGACTTGTGCCGAACGCCCTGCAGCTTTCCCTCGGCACAATAGGCGGCTGCATTGCGGAGCTTCCGGCCGACCGGGTCGGTGCTGCTCTCGACGAACCCGACGAGTGCGGCGATACCCACGCATCGCTCGGCAATTCGGTGAACCGCTTCCACGTTGGCACTCACGAATCGAGGCTTCAGCAGCAGGTCCCGCGGCGGGTATCCGACGACCGCCAGCTCCGGAAACACCACCAGCGACGCGGCGGCCTGGCGGGCCTGCGAAATGCGATCGATGATCTTCTCGCTGTTGCCGACAACGTCACCGACCGTCGGGTTGATCTGGGCGAGGGCGATTCTCATGTCGCGTTCCTCACGATGTGCAGGTGTTCACACTCAATCACTCGGGGCAGCCCACGCCTTCAGACGGGCAGACACCGTTCACACGGGAACAACCTCCCCAAGACAACCGCTCCGACGCGATGCCCGTCGTGGGTCCGGACTCCAGAAGCAGATGGTCCGCCGCAGTATACCGCGCGGGGCCAACC
The DNA here is from genome assembly GCA_964579675.1 of uncultured Planctomycetales bacterium. Classification (GTDB taxonomy): domain Bacteria; phylum Planctomycetota; class Phycisphaerae; order UBA1845; family PWPN01; genus CAZOIA01. The sequence goes on from CAZOIA010000026.1 coordinate 16,114, forward strand.
GCGCCATTCTCCGAGATCGACGCCCCGGGTTCCGCCCGACGACGAAGTCGAACCGGCAACAACATTAAGACCGGGGCCAACTAACCCACGGCATTTCTGGTGCCGATAACCTGGCTATGACCGTCGCGACTCAGGAATGGCCGCCGGGCGTGAAGCAGGAAGTGCCTGCGCGCGTTCCCCCGATCGTCGAGCTCGAATTCGATCCCGAGGCCCGTCCCGACTGGGCCGGCGCCGCCGCGCCGCTGCACATGCCGGTGCCCCCATGGGAGCCCAGGGCGGTGAGGGAGGGGCACGTGCTCGTAGGGGCGAAACTCGGTCAAGACGAGCGGTTGCCGCTGGTCGCAGTCGGTAAGACGGGCCTGGAGTTGGCCTACCCGTGGCGGCGCTGGGAAGCGTACATCCGGAGCGAGCGATACGCCACCTGGCGGCGCCGGCCGCTGCACACCCGGTCGCCGATCAGCTACCGGATAGTCCCGCCCCGGCTCAGAAACGTCCTTGCCGGACGCATGTGCAGGGACCGGGAGAAGCAGGAGACCGCCTTCCCCCGCCCGCCGATGGACGGTGGGTTTGAAGCGCTCCGCAGCGTGGTCCAAAGTTACTCGAAACCGGCCGCGTCAGCCCCGCCACCACGCGTTTGCCTTACCCATGACATCGACACGGCGGGCGGATTCGCGTTCGTCAAGGAGATTGCGAGCCTGGAATGCAGCCTGGGGTTGCGTTCGTCCTGGAACGTCGTGCCCTACGGATACCGCGTTGACCACGGCGTTTGCGACTGGCTGATCGAGCAGGGATTTGAAATCGGCCTGCACGGCTATTGTCATGACAACCGGTTGATCTACCTGCCGGAGTCCGGCCTTCGCCGGCGCCTGGAGGCATGCCGGGAATTCATTGAGCGTTACAGCGTCCGCGGGTTCCGCTCGCCATCCTGGCTGCGCAACCCACAGTTGATGCGCGTGCTGGCCGACTACGTGGACTACGATTGCTCCTGTCTGGACTTCGACTGGCTAAGCCCGGCCGGTCGCGCGGGGGTGCTGACCGCCACCCCGTTTCGTTTCGGCCGCCTCGTCGAGATCCCCACGACGCTGCCTTTTGAAGCGCCGCTTCTGGTCGGTGCCGGACCCGTGGAAACGATAGCCTACTGGCGCGAGAAGGTTGACTGGCTCGTGCAGGTGCGCGGCCAAGCGGTCCTTAATACCCACCCCGACCCGCATTACTCCGGGAACGGGCTGATGATCCGCGCGTACGGACAATTCCTCGAAGAGCTCCTCACCGCCTTGAGCAACCAATGGTCGTTGCCGAGAGAACTGGCCGACGAAGTGCCGCCGATTGTGTAGCAAGGTCGGAAACGAGACCCTGAGTTCACGTGCTCCCTTGCGCGCCCTGTAGACACCTACCGGACATTTGCGAGAAACGCCTGGCCCATCAGGCTATAGCGCTTCAGGTCCGTCCAGCTACGGATATCGGCGAGGAACTTGGCGATGACCTTGGGGCGCAGGAAGAATCGGTTGTGCCCGCGGCGCTCGAACTCGAACATCTCCTTCTCGGTCAGCCCCCGGGGAACGAAGCTCAGCCCCGAGTCCGGATAGGCAGTCAACACCGACACGTCGTAGTTGACCTTGCCGTATTCATGGGCGATTTGCCTCGCCTCCGATCCCAGTGATAGAACCATGACGTGGAACTCAGCCGTGTAGAGAGGCAGCGAGAGAGCGAAGTTGATGGTCTGCTCGATGGTCTCGCGGGTGTCGATCAGATGACCGAGGATGAAGTACCCGCGAACCTTGATCCCCTCCTCGTCGATCATGGTCACTTTCTCACGAATCAGGTCGGTCGTGACGGGCTTGCGCACGAACTTGAGCACCTCGTCGTTGCCGGACTCCAAGCCAAGCTGCACCTGCCAGCACCCGGCGCGTCTCATCAGCCTGACCAGCTCCCGGTCCATGACGTGGATGTTGGTCATGCAGCTCCAGACGATGTCCAAACCGGATGACAGGATCCCCTCACAGATGTCCACCACCCTTTGACGATTCAACGCGAAGGTATCTTCAACGAACCAGACCTCTCTGACGCCGAAGCGCTCCACCACGTATTTGACCAACCCCAGGACGTACCCGGCGGAGTGGGCGCGCCATTTGTGCCCCCAGATGTTGTTACAGAAGATGCACTTGAAGGGGCACCCCCGGCTGGTGACGAGGGGAACGTGCGGCAATCGCCGGTAGCCGAAGGGGGTAGGATGATATCGCCTGAGGTCCCCCAGCAAATGGAAGGCCGGGAACGGCAATTGGTCCAGGTCGTTGATGAATTCCCGCGGTCCCCCGTGGCTCCACTCGCCATTGGGGCGGTGGATAACGCCGGGAATCGACTCCACGCGCCGCCCGTTCTCCAGAGCACCCATCAGTTCGACGATCGTTTCCTCGCCCTCGCCCTGGACCATGTAGTCGAAGCAGGCGTCCTGTTTGAGCCGGTCGGCGTCCACGATGACCTGCGGGCCGCCGACAACAACGGGCACCCCGCACCTCTTTTTGATGGCCTTGGCCAGTTCAATGTTCTCGGCCAGCGCTATGGTGAAAACCGACAGGCCTACGACATCCGGCCTCTCCCTCTCAATAACCGACACAATCTCCTCATTGGTGATCGGTGGGACCTCGCGATCTATCACCCGCACCCGATGACCCGCCCGCTCGAGCACCGCGGCCACGCTCAACAAGCCGTACGTGGGCGAATACGCCCCCACCTTCTCGAGCTTGCCGTATCGTTTCTTGCCTGACCCGGCGCCGGAGATCAGCAACACCTGCGCCATATTATCACTCCCGGTCATGTGCCCGAGCGGACGTGCGGCCGGCTCCCATACCGTCACGTCCCATAATGCAAATAGCCCCGCTGGTGCGACGGCTGCCCTTCGGGGATGCGTGCACTTCCCGCGATTCCCGTATTCAGACAACTTTATCGGCTGTTGGGAGGCGCAACTTAACCTTGAGGCCACCGCGGGCGAGGTCTCGTTCCGATAACTGCTGCGACGAGGGCCGGCTGACTTTGAAGCCAAGTCACTCGCTGCAACAGCCGATAACCTTGCTAGAGAAACCGGTTCCGTATGCCGCACCGAAGAAGCGAACCCGGGAGCCCACGGTGACTGCAAGCAACGTGCATCAGGTCAGGAGTTTCTGGCAGGACCGCGCGCAGGAGCCGGTGAACGAAAACGAAGTAACGCATCCGGACATCTGGCAGCGCTGGCTGGAGGTCGAGCAGATCAAGGCGCTCCTGGCCGCATCGGACCGCGTGATCGAAGTCGGCTGCGGCAACGGCTACACCACCACGCAAATCGCACCGCTGGTCAACGAGACGGTCGGAATTGACTGCAGTGAGGCCATGATCGAGCGGGCAATGAGAGCACAGCAAGAGGACGGGCAAGTCGCCGGCAAAGTCACGTTCGAGACCTGCGATGTACTGGAGCTCAATCCCGAGAAGTTCGGCTTGTTCGACGTGGCGATTTCCGAGCGGTGTTTGATCAATCTCGGTAGTCGGGATGAGCAGCAGCGCGCTATCGAGAACATTGCCGGCGTTCTCAAGCAGGGGGGACGGTTTCTGTTCGTCGAAGGCTCCATGGAGGGTCGGCGCCGGTTGAACGCGTTCCGCCAATCGGTCGGTTTGGAGCCCATGCCGGAGGTGTGGTACAACGTCGATTTTGATGAGGATGAGCTGCCGGGCTTTGTTGAAAGGTACTTCGTTCTCGAGCAGCGACTCCATTTCGGCCTGTATGACCTGATCTCGAGGGTGGTCCATCCGCTTCTCGTGGCCCCCGACCAGCCCGATTACAAGGCACGCATCAACCAGGTTGCTGCCCGACTGGCACTCAAGAGCCAGGCGTGTGGAGATATGAGCCGGGTTCTGTTCCTGGTTCTCAGGAAGAAGTCATGAATCGGACAATGACCGTACCGGTCAGGAACGAACCCCGTGTGGAACAAGGGCCGTCTCGGCGGCCGTTCGTCAGCATCGTAACCGCGGCCTACAACGAAGCGCAGAACCTGCCCGCCCTTTACGAGCGGCTGTGGGGGGTGCTGGAGGGCATGGACGTGGACTGGGAATGGATAGTGGTAGATGACCATTCCTCCGATGAGACGTTCGGCGTGCTGGAGCGCTTGTCGGAGCGTGATCGCCGGGTGCGGGGCGTGCGGCTCTCCCGCAACTTCGGGTCGCACGTGGCCCTGGTCTGCGCCCTCAATGAGGCCCGCGGCGATTCCGCCGTCGCCCTGTCGGCCGACCTGCAGGACCCCCCCGAGACGATCCCGGCGCTCCTGGCCAAGTGGCGTGAAGGGGCGGATATCGTCTGGGCCGTGCGAAGAAGCCGCAACGGCGACAAGGCCAGAACCGCCCTCTTCGCCCGGTTGTACTATGGCCTGATGCGGCACGTGGTGGGGATCAAGGAGATACCGGCCACTGGCGCCGACTTCTTTCTGATCGGCCGCCAAGCGATGGATACCCTCTGCAAGTCCGACGAGGCCAACGTGAGCGTACTTGGCCTGATCGCCTGGATGGGCTTCACTCAGGCCAGCATTTGCTATGACAAGCAGCCCCGCCTGCACGGCCGGTCGGGCTGGAGCCTGAGCAAGAAACTGAAGCTGGTGGCCGACTCGATGACGGCATTCAGCTACTTGCCCATCCGGCTCATGTCGCTGCTGGGCGTCCTGTTTGCGCTGCTGGGCTTCGCCCTGGCCGCCTTCACGGTGGTGGAGCGCCTCTCAGGCCATAGCGCGCCGCACGCCGGCTACGCCATGATCATGACCGCCCTGTTGTTGGGATTCGGGTTCGTGATGACCTTTCTGGGTATTCTGGGCGAATACTTGTGGCGGACGTTCGACCAGGTACGCGGCCGGCCGCGGTATATCATTGAACGCGTGATCAACTCTCCCGGTTCTGCAGTATGCACACGTCGTCGATAATCTCCGCGATGCGGTAGTGGTCGCGGATCACCCGGGCCTCGGGGCCGAAAAACTCCTCCAGCTTGTCAAAGACCGCCGACTCGATCGCCGCCAGGTCTGTCGTATTGCCGAGACCGGGCGTGACCCGGGCCAGCACGACCTTCGGACGCCGCCGGCCAATGGTGTGCATCAGCTCCGGATGGAACTGACGATAGTCATCATGTATGTAGATCATCCCGTGGACTGGAGGCCGCTGGGAGAAAAGGTAGATCCGGTTGGCGAGGAACAGACAGGCGATGGGCTCATTCTCCGCCGTCAATGCTTGTATGCGACGGGCGACCCGGCGGACGGTCTTGTAAGAAGCGACGTGAGTCTTGTTTCTGGTGACGTTCGCATAATGGTCCTGGAGCGTGGTATGCGCGAGCACGTAAGGCGCGGTCGTGCAAGCCGTCATCTTCCGCCACCAGTGACACGTGCCCAGGTGCGCGATACCGGCCAGGCACACCGCGGTCCAGACGCGGGCCGATTGAGGATCGGTGTGGAATCGTCGGAGCCCATGGATCAACTCATGGGCGGCCAGGTAGCTCGCGGCCGCCAGTACGGGATGGAATTGATAGGTGTTGAAGTTGCCTTGGAGCAGGATCGCCCCGAATGACGCGCACCCGAGCAGCATGACCGTCCGCCAGACTCGCGATCGCCCGTACCACGTGCAGACCAGGCCGGCCCCCAGGGCCGGGATGACCAGCCCTGCCACCCGCAGGAACACCGCACGCCACCGTGCCCAGTAGAGAATGGTCAGGAGCAGCGCAAATACGACTGCACCGACGATCAGCGACCGTAACGCACCCCGCAGCCATGCTGTCCCGGGCCGGCCCGGCCCGATGCCTCGGGGCATCAGCAGGAGGCCGAAGCTCAGCGCCAATCCGATCAGGACGGCCGCTGCGGCCACGCGGGGCATCATCTCCAGGATCTGCCAGGGCCCGAGCACGATCGGCGCGGGGATTTCCTTCCGCACCAGTATGGGCCAATAACTCGACCACCACCCCAGCCGCATCAGGAGCGCCACGGCAGCGGCCGCCGAGATGACGAAGCCCGCAGTCAGTGCCGCGGAGCCGGTCAGCGCAGCCCATCCTTCACGCCGCCGGTGCCACGCCTCGGCGAGGGCCTGTAGCCACAGCACGCCGAAGCACAGGCCCAGCGGCGGCTTGATGACGAAGACGGCAAAACCCATGACACCCCCGAAACCGTACACGATGGTGCCTCTCAACCCCCGCCCTTCGGTCGAGGTGACCGCGTGGGCCGCCAACAACATGGGCAGGACGGCAAAGCCCTCGCGCTCGCCGGTATCCGTGTAGCCCAATCCGTAGTACGCCAGTACGTACAGGGTCACCGCCAGCCACCCCACGTGCCACTGCCGGCCGTCGCGAACCGCGAGACTCAACAGAGTGCCCAGTACCAGAAGCTGCCAGCACGCATCGAACACGCGGAAGCTCAGCTCCGACCGGCCGAACAGCACAATCGACAACCAATGGATGAAAACGACGCCGGGGCCGTTCGAGGTGTAGAGATCGGCGTACAGCCGCTCACCGGCCATCACCCGCTCGGTTATGTAGCGGAAGAACGCCTGATCGGTCCAGATGGGATCGAACAGGCTCCGACTCAGCGAGACGATCCATACCACGACGCTCACGGCCGCAAGAACCACCGTGGCCGGGCCGACCCGCGAGCAGGTCGGGCTTCGGGCGCCCGCGCCAATGTTGATGGAGGGCGTTATGGTGGTCATTCCTGCACCGGCAACGATTCAATCACTTCCGTGCCCCTCGGCTGCATGATGCACACGTCGTCAATGATCTCGGTTACGCGGTAGGATTCACGGATCACGCCGGCCGACGGGCCGAAGAACGCCTCCAGGCTGTTGAAGACAGCCGCCGTGACGCCGCTCTTGTCTGCATTGTTGATGTCGTCCAAGTCGTGGGGGATCCGGGCCAGCACGACCTTGGGTCTACGCTCGTCAATCGTCCGCATGAAGTCGCAATACAGGTGTTTGAAGTAACGCTCTGGAGTGATGTAAACCAGGTCATGCACGGGCGGCCGCTCCGCGAGGTAGTAGAGCCACGTGTCGAAGAACAGGATCCCGATGGGATCCGTTTCCTCCGTCAGTTCCTGAACCCGTTGAGCGACTTGCAGCGATGTTGCGTAGGACGGGGCCTCCATCTTCCTGGTCACCCGTCCATAATGCTCGGAAAGCGTGGTGCCGGCCAGGACGTTCGGCGTGTTCGTGTGGAGGCTCATTCGCCGCCACCAGTGGGCGTACCCCAGGTAGAATGCCGCCGCCAGACACACCGCCATCCACATCCGGGTGGAGCGCCTGTCCGAGCTGAACCGCCGGAATCCATCAACCAACTCATTGGCGGCCAACAGACTCGCACACGCCAGCACGGGGGAGTAGTGATACCAGAGGAAGTTCCCCTGTACGACGACGGAGCCCAGCGACGCGCACGCCAGCAGCAGGACGGTCCGCCAGGTGTGCGACTGCCCGGTCCACGAGCGGACCAACACCGAGCCGAGGGCCGGCAGCAGTATGCCCATCGCCAGGAGCAGCATCCCCCGCCACCGCGGCCAGAACAGGGCCGTCACGAGCAGGGCGAACACCGCCGCGGCCACCGTGAGCGAGCGGAGCCATTCCACCACTAGTCCCCACCGAACGCGGGCTTGTCGCCGTTGTCGGGGGAGCGTAAGAAGAAAGCCCAGGCCGAGGATCAGAGCGATAACCGCCGAGACGACGGCGACCCGCGGGATCATCTCAAGGATCATCCAGTGGCCCGTGATATAACCGCCTTGAATGCGAGGGTCTTCCCGCATGAGTACCGGCCAGTAGCCGGGCCATGACCCCAATCGCGTCAGCACGAGTACTGAGGCGGCGGCGGACAGGACAAAGCCCGCAGTCAAGCCGGCGACGCCGGCGAAGGCGGGCGTTCCCTCCCGTCGATCGCGCCAGGCCCCGGCAACCGCCTGCGCCCATAGCACGCCGAAGCACAGCCCCAGCGGTGGCTTGATGATAAAGGCAAACAGGCCCATCGCCCCGGCGAAGAAGCACCAGCCGAGTGCCCTCCATGCGGGTCTACCGGTTGAAGCGGCGCGGACAACGCCGTGGGCGGCCAGCAAAATCGGCAACACCGCAAACGCCTCACGCTGGCCGGTATGGCAATAGCCGAGCCCGTAATACGCCAGCGCGTACAGGATCGCGGCCAACCACCCCGCCGCCCACCGCCGGTTGTCGCGCCCGCCGAGCGCCACCAGGGCCGCCAAAGTCAGGAACTGCCAGCCTGCGTCGAACAGCCGGAACGCAATCGCCGAGCGACCGATGAGACATGTTGACAACCAGTGAAGCGCGATGATACCCGGGCTGTCCTCAATGCAAATGCTGGTGTACGGCGGCTGCCCGGCGATGAGGCGGTCGGTGACGTATTGAAAGAACGCCTGGTCCGGGCCCATGGGATCGAACAGGCTCCGGCTGAGTGACACGGCCCAGATGGTCGCACATAAGATGGCCACGAGCGTGGTGAGGGTTGCAGTCGGGACGGACCGCGGGCGGGCTTCGGACCGGAGATCATCGGTCAAGGCGGTGGCAGGAGTTACAGCGCTCATTCTCGGACCGGTAGCACAAGGAGCAAGCATTCCCCCCCCCGAGCCGGCCCAACAACGGGCCGATCCGAACGACCTCCTCCTGTACTATCGGACGGGCCAAGGCCAATCTTTGGGTTCCAGGTCCGGAAACACCTCAAGCGGACCGGCCGATAAGACGACAGAAGCGAAGATGCACCGTGGATTGCACGAACCCGAGGCGTTCGGCGGGTTGTCCGGCCGCCGCACAGGGGACGATCCCCCGGCCCGCTGTTACACCGGCCGTGGGCACGGGTGCATGGAAACGTGCTCCGTTGAGCAGGAGCAGGCTGATGCGGGTTCGGACCTACAGCAGGAAGCGCGGGTCCGTCGAGGGCGAAGGAAATGGGCAAGCAGAATAGGCTATGGTATTGACCTGGCGGGATACTGGTTCGTCAATCGCATTCCACCCCGGCCGCGGGTCTTGAGGATCGAGGTCACCAACCACTGCAATCTCCGGTGCACGTTCTGCGACCGCGCGGTCATGACCCGGCCGAAGAAGGTGATAGAGTGGTCACTCTTCGAGCATATCTGCCGGGACGCTCTTGACTGGGGAATCCCTCATATCGGTCTCGGCCTGTTTGGGGAGGTGCTGCTCCACCCGCGGCTGCCGGAGATGGTCGCTTTCGCCAAGAGGAACGGGGCCCGCTGCGTGGAGATCACCACGAACGGGACGCTCCTGAATGAAGACAACATCCGCGGGCTTCTGGAAGCCGGCTTGGATGAAATACTTGTCTCCATAGACGCGTTCGAGCGATCCACGTACGAGAACATTCGGCTAGGGGCCTCTTACGACGAAGTGATCCGCAACGTCCACACCCTGCTGAGGATACGGGACAAGCTGAAGGCCCGCACCAGGGTTCAGTTGAACTTCGTGTGCACGAGCGAGACCATCGGCGAAGTGGGAGCGTTTCATCGGTACTGGCGAAAGAAGGTGGACGGCTTCTTCTTCATTCCGTTCACGGGCTACGCACGGGTCCACGGCATGTCGGCCATGCCTCGGCCTCGCCTTCGGACGAAGTGCTACATGCTGTGGTACATGCTCGTGGCCTCGGTGGACGGGCGGGCCGGCGTCTGCTGTGCCGGGGACCCCAACATGGAACTGGACGTCGGCGATCTGCGGACGCGAACCTGCAAGGAGGTGTGGGAAGGGCCGGAGATCCGTCGGATCCGGCGGATCCATTTCCAACGGGCGTGGAAGGAATTGCCAGTCTGCACCCGCTGTGACATGACCTGTCCCTACACCCGCTGGGTGCGACATTTCGTAAGCACCTACGCTCGCATCTACGCCGCTTGGCCGCAGCAGATCCTCCATGCCGCGCGTCTTGCCCTTTCCCGGTCCCGAATCGCGTCAGCGTTGTTCGGAGGTCGCAATGGCCTGCGCAACGGAGAACACCATGAGGCAGTTGGCGAAGCCTGATCAATCAGGCGTGTTGGCTGACCGGCTGGGCGCCGAGGAGCCGTCCGGAGACTGCCTCCGCACCTGCCGACGTGACACCAACCTTGCGGGATTGAGGCAGCCCGACGCGTCGCCCCTCGGTACGCATGCGGAAACGGATCCGCCCGGCGACAAGTTGGCCGGACCGCGGATCGCGGTCATCGGTCTGGGCTATTGGGGGCCGAACCTCGTCCGGAACCTCAACGCGATCATCGGCGAGAACCTCTGTGCCTGTAGCGATCGCGATCCGGCCCGTGCCGAGGCGATTGCGCGGAGCTATCCCGGCCTCGCGGTGGCCAGCGCTCCTCAGGCTATCTTCGCCGACCACGCGATCGATGCGGTTGCCATCGCCACACCGGTGGACACCCACTATCCGCTGGCAAAGGCGGCACTGGAAGCGGGCAAGTCCGTGCTGGTCGAGAAACCCTTCACCTCCAGCATCGAGCAAGCCGAGGAACTCATCGAGCTGGCGGAGCGGAAGGGCAAAGTGCTCATGGTAGATCACACCTTCATTTTCAGCCCCGCGGTCCACAAGATGAAGGAAATCGTGGACGCCGGGCATCTGGGTGATCTCCTTTTCGTCGACAGCGTCCGGATCAACCTCGGGCTCTTCCAGCACGATGTCAACGTGGTGTGGGACCTTGCCCCCCACGATTTGTCGATTGTGGACTACCTGGTGGGCCGGCTGCCCCGGAGCCTCTCCGCCTTCGGGGCCGCTCACGCCGGCAACGGCATCGAGAGTATCGGGTACCTGAACCTGGATTTCGGCGACGGCCTGATCGCCAGCTTCCACGTCAACTGGCTCTCCCCGGTTAAGATCCGCCACACCATGCTCGGCGGCAGCCGCAAGAGCCTCGTCTATAATGACCTGGACCCGGTTGAGAAGATCAAGGTCTACGATAGCGGCATCACGGTCCACCACGACGATCTGGAAGGTCGGCGGCGCCAGCTCATCGACTACCGGACGGGCGACGTATGGTCACCGCACATACCCGCTCAGGAACCTCTTCGGAACGTGGCCGCCCATTTCGTCGATTGCGTCGCCGGCCGCACAACGCCGATCACCGACGGTCAGGCCGGCCTGCGCATAACTCGCATCCTCGATGCCGCTCAACGCAGCATCAAAGCCCAGGGGGGGCGGATCACGCTATGAGTGAAGATCCGCTTGGACGATACGATTACCGGTGGCCGTTGTCCGATCTGGGCGCCTCGGCCCATTGGCGAGCGGTTGACCAGGGGCGTGCGTATGAGCGTGATATGCCAGAGCACCCTGAGGAGTTGGCCGCTGACAGCCGGTGGCCGGCCCTGTTCCCTTCCCCGATCTGTTACGTGACTACTGCCAACGGTTCGCACGTCGCCCTGGAGAAGGTCGTGGGCCCCTCGA
>CAZOIA010000026.1:27521-40367 GCA_964579675.1 uncultured Planctomycetales bacterium
CGTGAACCGGTTTCCCTATGTGCTCGCCCTTTCCTTCTGTCGCCAGCCACTCTCGGACCGACATCATCCGCGACGCATCTTCACCGGGATGCTGGAGGCGGGCGGAAGTGCGGCCGTGCAGGTCTTGGAGCCCGGACCGGACACGGATCGTGCGATGGATGCCGTCACCTCCGTGCCCGAAGAGCGGACGCACGAGCGCATTGCCCATTCCCGCCTGTCCACTCGCAGGGCCCTGACCAGTGGCGCCCCGGTGTTCGACGACGCTTACATGGTGTACGAGGTCAGCCTGGTCAAACCGGGCCGCGACTTCGAGGGCCGACGAATCTACGAAAAGCCGTGGATCGACGTGGGGAGCCACCGCCTCTATTTCCTGGAAATCAACGCAATCCAGCTCCGGCAGGACATTGCCGAGGGCCGGACTCAGATCCGCTGGCGCTCTCTGCCCGTCTGGCATCCGCGGTTCGAGTTGCAGGGCCCCGTGCCCGCGGCGACGCGACCCGGCGGAAATGGACGCTACACCAAGAGTTACACGCCCCATTATGCTTTTCCATCCGCCGACACGGCGGCGTTCGAGCCCGACGCTCTGGTAAACGGCATGGCCGCAAGAACCCTGCCCCCTCTGCCGGAGGACCAGCTCGAGGTGGATAACGACCGGGCCCGCTGGCCATGTTTCTTCCCGTCATCGGCCGGGATGATCACCACCTGGGCCGCCGACGGTGTGCCCAACCTGATGCCCTGCGGCTCCACCACCGTGGTGAGTCGCCAACCGCTGGTTATCGCGCCTTGCGTGGCCTACGCCGCCATCAACGAGCGTTACGCGCCGCGGGCCTCACTGGGAACCATCCTCAAGACGGGCAGGTTCGGCTGCGGGGTGCCGTTCATCGACGATCGCGTCGTCGAGGCCATCAGGTACGCCGGGAACAACTCGATCACCAACGATCCGCGCAAGATCGCCAATGCCGGCCTGGCCGTGAAACCGGACGACTGGGCACCGGTGCTGCCCGCCCTCCCCGTGCACTTCGATTGCAAGGTGATCGGCCGGGTGAGGCTCGGCACGCACCTGATGTTCCTGGGACAGGTGCGCCGGATTCGGGTCCGGGCTGACGTGACCCCTGATCAACCTGTCCACTGGTGCCCCTGGGCAACGTTAGAAGGAGTTCGCTGATGGTACAAGGTCGGTTTCTGATAACTGGCGGTGCAGGCTTCATCGGCTCGGAGCTGACGCGGCAACTGGCCGAACAGGACGCTCACGTGACGGTCGTTGACAACCTGGTCAACGGCAAGCGTGAGAATGTTGAAGACCTGCCGGGTGATCGCGTGAGCCTGGTCGTGGCCGACGTTCGCGACGCCCCGCGTATGGCGGACTTGATGCGGGGTGTAGACGTCGTGTTCCACCTGGCCTGCCTCGGCGTGCGGCATTCGATCCACTCACCGCACGAGAACCATGAGGTCAACGCCACCGCTACTCTGCAATTGCTGTCGCGGGCCCGGGACGTCGGCGTGAAACGTTTCGTGTACGTCTCCAGTTCCGAGGTCTATGGCACCGCCCGCTGGGCGCCGATGGACGAGGAGCATCCCACGTTCCCCATGACCATCTACGGGGCATCGAAGCTCGCCGGTGAGTGCTACACGCGGGCCTTCCACCGGACCTACGACTACCCGGCCGTTGTTGTGCGACCGTTCAATGCGTATGGGCCGCGGTGTCATCATGAGGGCGACTGCGGAGAGGTGATCCCCAGGTTCATGCTCCGGTGCATGACCGGGCATCCCATGGTCATCTTCGGTGACGGGACCCAGTCCCGGGACTTTACCTACGTGAGCGACACAGCCCGGGGGATCATCCTCGCCGGTCTCGCCGACGAAGCGGTGGGGCGAACGGTCAACCTGGGCAGCGGGGTTGAGATCGCTATTGAGGCCCTGGCCCGTGAGGTGGCCAACGCGCTGGGACACCCGGACGCCGAAGTGGTCTACGATGATCCCCGCCCGGGAGACGTGCTGCGGTTGTATGCGGACACTTCGCTTGCTCAGCGGATGCTGGCATTCGAGCCGCGGGTCTCGATGCGCGAGGGATTGACCAGGCTCCGAGACTGGTATCTCAGTCAGCCCACCTCGCCGGAAGAACTGTTCGAGCAAGAGATCGTCCGCAATTGGGAGTTGGGCCGACTCGAGAATGTCAACGTCTGACCTGACACGTTGTCTTGACTTTGCCCGCCCGTGGCTGGCAGAGCCTGAGGCGGAGGCGGCCCGGCGGGCAGTGTTATCGGGCTGGGTGACTCAGGGGCCGGAGGTCGCCGCATTCGAGCGCGAGTTCGCCGCCTGCGTCGGAGCAGACCATGCCTGCGCCGTCTCCTCTTGCACCGCGGCTCTCCACCTGGCCCTGCGGGCCGTCGGCGTTCGACCCGGCGATGAAGTCGTCACCGTCAGCCATTCCTACATCGCGACGGCCAACAGCGTACGCTACTGCGGCGCGACGCCGGTTTTCGTGGATATCGACCCGGCGACGTTCAACATGGACCCGGGCCGGATCGAGGCCGTCCTCACCGAACGCACCCGGGCCATCCTGTGCGTCCACCAGATGGGGATGCCCTGCCAGCTCGAAACGATCCTCGGCATCGCCCGCCGCCACCGGTTGGCCGTGGTCGAGGACGCCGCCTGTGCCGTCGGCAGCGAAATCCGCCTCAACGGCCGGTGGACGCCTATCGGCAAGCCCCACGGCGACGTCGCCTGCTTCTCCTTCCACCCCCGAAAGCTGGTGACCACCGGCGACGGCGGTATCCTGACGACCTCCAATCGCGATTGGGATCGCCAGTTCCGCCTCTGGCGGCACAACGGCATGGATGTGCCCGATCTGGATCGCCACGGCGCGAGAGAAATCATCTTCGAGACCTACCCCACGCTCGGCTACAACTATCGCATGAGCGATATAGCCGCGGCGGTGGGTCGGGCCCAGCTCAAACGACTACCCGAAATGGTCCACCGGCGCCGTCTCCTGGCCGCCCGCTACCACAGCTTACTGGCCGATCTGCCCGGGATTCACTTGCCGCAGGAACCGACCTGGGCACGCAGCAACTTCCAGAGCTACTGCGTGCGCCTGCCCCAGGGGTGTGATCAGAAGCAGGTCATGCAGTACATGCTGGACCGGAACGTCCCCACCCGGCGCGGGGTCATGTGCGCCCACCGAGAGGCCCCTTACGCCAACCTCCACCCTCGCCGCCCGCTCACCGAATCGGAGCAGGCCCAGGACCATACCATCCTGCTGCCAATGCACCACAAACTTACCGAAGACGACCAGGCGTATGTGGCCGAGGCACTGAAAAACGCTTGTTGCCACGCGGTGCCGTGCGCCGTTTGATCCGCCGGGCCGCTGCCCAAACGTGATCAGGCCGATGCCCGGTCGGGCCGGACTTCCACCCGGAGCCGGTTGATCTTGCGCTCCTCCGCGTCGATGACCCGGAATGTGATGTTGTGGTAGCAGAGCTCCTCGCCGGCCTCGGGAATCTTACCCAGAGCGCTGAATACGAACCCTCCGACCGTGTCGTAGTCCTCGTCCTCGGGCAGTTGGGTGCTCAGTTCCTCGTTCAACTCGTCGATGTGAACCCGGGCGTCAACCTCAATCGTGTTCGGGTCGATGCGGCGGATGGGCTCGGGTTCCGGGACTTCATACTCGTCCGCGATCTCGCCCACGATCTCCTCCAGGATGTCCTCGATCGTGACCAGCCCCGCGGTGCCCCCGTATTCATCGAGCACGATCGCCAGGTGAACCTTCTGCTCCCGCAGCTCGGCGAGCAGGTCGGGGATTCGCTTCGACTCCGGGACGTAGGGCACCTTCCGCATCATCTCGATCGGGTCGAAATGATCGACGTGGTTGATGCTGAGCAGATCCTTCGCGTAGAGCACACCCTTGATGTCATCGATGTTCTCCTCGTAGATCGGTATGCGCGAGTGACCCTCGCGGGCAATGAGTTCCTTGGCTTCGATCAGGGTGGCCGTTGACGGCAGCGCGATGATGTCGGTCCGCGGGGTCATGATCTCAGCCACGTCCGTGTCCCGGAACTCCATCACCGACTCGATCATGTCGGCGTCTTCTTCGTGCATCGCCCCCGCCGCCTCGCCCTCACTGACCACCCCCAGGATTTCCTTCTCGATTTCCTCTGCCTCGCTCTGCTGTTCATTCTCGCCCGGTATGCCCGCCAACCGACGGACCAGCCAGTCAACCAGGCGTTGGCACGCCACGAGCGGCACCAGGACCTTCTGCAGCACGAACAGCCCCGGAAGCATCGCGGCCAGAAAGGCGTCCCCGCCGTACCGGGCCCACGCGTTCGGGATCGCCACCCCGACCACCATGACCACGATCACCGAGGTTACAAAAATGGCGCCATAATGCGCGACGGGCTCGCCGGCCGCCATAGCTCCGGTTGACGGACGCATGCCGAACACGTGGGCGATCAGCAGCACGAGGGCCAGGATCGCACTCAGCCGGACGAACGACGAGATGAACAGCAGCTCGTTTTGACGGGAGACCAACCGGCTCACAAGCTCCGCCTTGCCGCGCTTCTCAAGCCGCTCGGTGAGCCCGACCCGCGAGAAGTGCCGGACCGCCGCGTTCGCCGTCGTAAAAAAGACGATGACCACCGCCAGGGCCGAGCCGATCCAGAAGTCCGGACTATACACTGCGCGTCATCCTCCCTTGTTGGCGCCGCTGTCTCAAGGCTCGCTTCCGATCGTTGACCGTGGCCAGCACCCGGTTCTCGGCCTCCCGCATCCGTCGGCGGCCGGCCGGCGTGTGGTCCTCGTAGCCCATCAGGTGCAGCGTGCCGTGAACCGCGTAGCGGAGCAGTTCCTCACCAGCCTCCACTCGGAGCTGCCCGCCCTGTCGCGACGCCGCTTCCGCCGAGACCACAATCTCCCCCTCGATCCGCTCGTCATCGGGATCGTCTCGCAAGTCGAACGCCAGGACGTCGGTCGCACGCGCCTCGCCCAGATGTCGTTCGTGCAGCGAGGCCATGACGCCGTCATCGACGATGGCGACACTGATCGTGCGTATCGGATGACCGCCCAAAGCGGCCCGCACCGCGCGAACGATCTGCCGGGATGTGACTCCGTGGCTCGGGGCGAGACGGCGGACGCTGATCCCGCGTTCGCCGCCCTCGTCGGCGGATGTGTCGGTCTGCTCGCTCACGCCTGGTGTGCAACCTCCGGAGCTGCCCCGGCGGGCTCGACTGGGGCTCGATCGTCCGCAGCCCTGGCTTCCCCTGCTGGTCCTTCCTCGCGATCGGTCGAGCCTTTCGGATACTTGATTCGACCGTGGTGAACCGCGCACAGGGTCTTGACCAGCGATTGCTCGACGATCTTGAGTTCGCGGAGCGTGATGTCGCAATCGTCGAACTGCCCGTCGTTCAGGCGCTCCATCACTACCTGGTGGACGGTGCTCTCGATCCGGCCGGGCGTCGGCTCGGACAGCGCCCGGACCGCCCCTTCGCAACTGTCGCAGATCATCAGGATCGCGGACTCCTTGGATTGAGGCCTAGGCCCCGGGTACCTGAACTCGCTTTCCGGAACCTCACGGTCGTGCCGCCCCTTGGTCTTGTTGTTCTTGGCCGCCGCCTCGCTCGCCACGTGATGAAAGTACCGCACGATCGTGGTGCCGTGGTGCTCCGCAATGAACTGGTGCAGGATCCGCGGCAACCCGTAGGCTCGCGCTAGCTCGATCCCGTCCTTCACGTGCCCAACGATGATCAACAGGCTCATCGTCGGCGACAGCCGGTCGTGCCGGCTTATCCGGGCTTCCTGGTTCTCGACAAAGTAAGCGGCCTTCTGCGTCTTGCCGATGTCGTGGTACAACGCGCCCACCCGCGCCAGCAGCCCGCGGGCGCCGATGGCCTCGCCGGCTTCCTCGACCATCTGGCTCAGCACCAGAGAGTGACTGTACGTGCCCGGGGCCTCCTGGGCGAGCCGGCGGAGCAACGGCCGGCTCGCGTCGCACCATTCCAGCAGCGTCATGCTTGTCGCGACCCCGAAAAGCCGCTCGAAGTAATGCAGAATCCCCTGCACGATGAAGCCCGCAAACAGAGCAACGCCGCCCGCCGACGCCGCCCGCGCCAGCAAGTACCTCCATTCCTGACCCGCGATCAGACCCGTCGCCGTCGCCGCCAGCAGGGCCCCCACCCCCGCCATCGCACCGACCCCGACCAGCTTACCCCGAGTCCGGATCTCTTTCAGGGCAAAGACTGTGATACCCATCGCCGTCATGAACGTCAGGAACAGCCCGAGATCACCGCGGGAGCTCAGCGTTATCAGAATCGTCAGCGCCCCGCTCGCCCCGAACGCGAAACGCTGGTCGTACGCGATCGTCAGCAGGGCCGCCGCCACCACGATGAAGAACGTCGAAAACTCGGGGGGCAGATCCAGCGGATACTGCATCCGCTCGACCAGCCGGCTGAGTGCGATCATCAGCAGCATCAGACTCGCCAGCCCCAGGGCCCGGGCTGGATTCTGAAGGATGCGGTTCTGGTATGACATCGTGTAGGCCGCCAGCCCCACCGTCACCAGGAGCACTATCACGGCCCGGCCCAACTGGGTCAGAAGCTTCTTGCGGCGAAGATCATGGTCCGTCTTCTCCTTCAGTAGGTATTCTTCGTGCTCCCGCCGGAGCCGCTCCAGGTCGAACGGGCCCAACTCCGTCCCCGCCTCGACCAGGGTCGTACCCGCTTTGTACAGGATCGTATGCCGCCCCACCCGCTCGGCCGCCTCTTCCATCTTCTCCGCCGTCGCCTGGGCACGGTATTGCCACAGAGGATTGGGCGTACGCGGGTCCGCGTCCGGCCGGCCGAGCAGGACCCGGACGATCACGTTGGTGAAAACCCCCTGCAATGCCGGCGGGCACGCCTCCGTCTCGGTCACAACCTGGCCGACGGCGTCCTCGACTGCCTGGGAGTCCGTGATGTACAGGAGGTCGGCTTCCGCCACTTCCGGAGCCTGGTCCGCACTCCGCAGCAGCGACGTCGGCGGCGTCACCTTCCGATTGGGGTCTACCGGGTTCTCAACGATGTACTCCGCTTTTAACCGCTTGAGCAACGCGGAGATAAGATTCTCGTATTCGCTGCGCTTCTGCTCACTGGCGTATCCGCGAAGAGCCCCCGCCGCCGCGTCGTCCATCAGCCAGCCGTGGGCCGCCGCCTCATGCTTCAGCTTGCCCAGGTCGTCCCCCGACGACATGGCCAGGGCCCGCAACTCCTTCAGCCGCGTGCGGGCCAACTCTACCGGCGTCGGGTTCGCCTCGTACACGTTCGGGGCCGACGCACGCGCCGTCTGTTGCCGCCGCTCCGTTTCCTCCTTATCCTCGAACTCGAAATCCACCCGCGCCGTGATGTCTCGATCCACCCGCTGACCCCTGCCCCAGGGCATCGACTCACTACCCCAGAACTGGACCACCAGCGTCCCCAGGTAGAAGCCCACGCCGATCAGCAACGCCGGAGGACTGATCCTTCGACTCAGGTGCTTCCACAGACTGCCCCGCTGTTGGCTGCGCTGGCGCTTGGCCTCAATGCGGCGGGATTCGGATTTGCCTGCTGTCCGTGCTTTCACAATCCTGGTTAGCCTTGTCCCCCATACCGAAGGTTCGTATCCATCGGCTGGCCGCTTCCTCGCCCCTGCGCCTGTTCGCTTTCATCGTCAAACACCACCGTCCAGGTCACTCCAAAAGCAAAAGCCCGATAACATCACTCCTTCTCGTTCGCATACGCGTTGACAATGTTCTGCACCAGCCGGTGCCGCACGATGTCCTGCTGCTCCAGCCGGATAATCGCAATCCCCTCGACGGCTCTCAGCCGCCTCATCGCGTCAGTCACGCCCGACGCCTCCGGCCGCTCCAGGTCGATCTGGCTGTCGTCGCCGGTCACGATCATCTTGCTGTAATGTCCCAGCCGCGTCAGGAACATCAGCATCTGCAAGCACGTGGTGTTCTGAGCCTCGTCCAGGATCACGACGCATTTGTTCAGCGTCCGACCGCGCATGAACGCCAGCGGCGCCACCTCGATCACGTCGTTCGCGATGAACCGCTGGATCTGATCGAGCGTCATCGTGTCATGCATCGCGTCGAACAGGGGGCGCAGGTAGGGGTTGACCTTCGCCTGCATGTCGCCCGGCAGGAACCCCAGCTTCTCGCCCGCCTCGACCGCCGGGCGAACCAGCACCACCCGGGTAACCGCCCCCGACTTGAGCATCGAGACTGCCATCGCCACCGCCAGGTACGTCTTGCCACTACCTGCCGGCCCGACGCAGAAGACCAGGTCATTCTTGCGGATCGCCGCCACGTATGCCCGTTGGCCCTCCGTGCGCGGGCGGATGGCCGGGTGCCGCGTGTATACCTCGATGATCTCCTCGTTGCGTTTATCGGGATCGTGGAGTTGACTGGCATAGTCGATCGCCTCTGCCACCTGCTCGTCGGTCAGCTCGTCCCGCTCCCGCAGGATGCGCTGAAGCTCCTCCAGCACGGTAGCAGCCCGGCCGACCGCCTGGGCACTACCCGAAAGCTTGACCACCGAGTCCCTGGCGCTGATCTGCACCCCCAGGGCGCCCCGAATCAGTCGAAGATGCCGGTCGCTCGACCCGAATAGCGCAGCTCGATTGGCCGAGTCGTCGAGCGTGATCGTGAGTTCCAACTTTTCTTGTGTCTCCTTCTCGCTAGCGCGGGGCCGCAGCCAACCCGGTTGCACCCACCCGCTTGGCGTGGATTGCCAGCCTCCCTCATTTTACCCAATTGAGGTCCACCTTGTCAGCAGCCACCAGGCAATCGGGGCTGTGAAGATCGGCGAATCCACAATGTCCAGCAATCCGCCGAACGCCGGCACCACCCGGCCGGAATCCTTCCTACCCGCGTCACGCTTGATCGCCGATTCGATCAGGTCCCCCAGTTGCCCGCCGATTGCCATAACTACCCCGAACAAAAGAGCTTGCGCGAAACTGAGCGGAACCGGGCCAAGCGTCCCGATGCCCTCGTGCCACCCGGCCACGCACCCCATCGCCACTGCCGCGGCGACTGCGACGGCCCCGATAGCTCCCTCGATAGTCTTGCCCGGGCTCAGCCAGACCGCTAACTTGTGCTTTCCCAAGAACTTACCGACGAAATAGGCCCCAATGTCCCCCGATTTGACCGTCACCACGAAGAGAACTGCCAACCCCGCCCCCGCCGGACCCGGCTGGAGGCACCGCAGACGGACCACGAAAGATCCCAACAGGCCGACGTACAGCACCATCAGCAGGGTAACCGCCATGCTGCTGACTGCCCCCTCGGTCGTTTTCCGCATCAGCACCGCCAGGCACGTACCGAGCACGGCCCCCGTCAACAGAAACGCCGCCAGAGAGAAGTTGACCTGCACCGCCGGGCCAAACGCCCCGGCCGGGCCCATTCGCTGCTGCATCTCGATCCACGGGACGATCGTCAGGAGGGCCCCGACGAATACCGCCCAATGCGTGGCCGGTCGATGACCGCCGCCCTGGCAGAGTCGGCCCAGCTCGTAGGTTGCCAGCACCACCAGCGCAATCACGACCGCCGTGATCGGCAGTCCGCACCACAGCCTCGCCCCAGCCTCCCACGCCGTGGCCCCCTCGGCGCCCTCTGCCAGCGCCCACGCCGAGAGCCACCCATCGAAAACAGCCACCCCGCCGATGGCCGCTATCATCAGGATCCCGAACAGCAATCGTTGCCAGAGCATATTACTCGCCTCTGATCTCCGCCATGCTACGCCGGCAATCAAGAACCGTCCACCTTCCCACGTTTCCACCTTCTCACCTTCCCACGTTTCCACCTTCTCACGTTCCCACGTTCTCACATTCTCACTTTCCCGCCGGGGCTTTCGCGGATATAACCTTCCCATGGTTGGGCGCCTTATCCCGGACCATGTCATTCGACCCGTGATCACGCCGGCGGTCGCGTTGCTGGTGGGGGTGATTGTGCCGGAGCGACATTCCGGAATGTCGATACGCCTGGGCGAGCAGGCCTCGCCGATCGAGCAGACCGGTGCCGGGATCCTGGCCCAGGCATTGGGTGGCCCCGGAAGGGCGGCACCGGCCATGGTTCCGGGGCCCCCTTGCGACAGTGATGTCGTGGTCGGCACACCGGCCTCCTCGCCGGTGGTCAAAGCCAACGCCGCCCAGTGGCGACTCGACCAGTTCGGCGACGAGGGTTTCGCAGCAAAGTGGCTCACCGGACCGGCCGGCCGCCATCTGGTCATCGCCGCCAACCGCCCGCGCGGCGTCTTGTACGGCTGTGCGGCCGTTGCCGACCGCCTCCGGCTCGGCGATTCACTCGATCGGATCGACCTGAGCGACAGGCCCGTGCTAGCCGACCGGAACCTCTGGGTCTGGAGCGGCCCGAACGAAAGACGCGGTGCATTCTTCAACCTTGATCGGATGCTGAGCGCCGAGAACGAGCCACGGTTCCGCGCGTTCGGTGAGTATCTCGCCCAGGCCCGAATCAATGCCGTGACCTTCTGGCCCGCCCCCCGGTGGCGTCCTGATGTGGGCCCCAACCGGGACAAGGTGCTCGACGCCTACCGGGCCCTCACTCGTTTCCTGCGCGAGCGCTACGGCATCGAGAGTTACCTGTTCATGTGGTATGAAATCGAGCGGGCCCCCGCGGTCCCGATCGTCGGTTGGCCGATCTGCCCATTCAACGAGCGCGTTATTCACCACTGGAACGAGAGGATCGATCGTCTGGTCCGCGAGTTGCCCGATCTTCGTGGGATCGTGATGGCCGGTGCCGGCGGAGACTGGATCGGCGGACCCTGGGAATGCCAGTGCCCCAAGTGCCGCCAACACACAGATCGCGAGCTGCTCCTCCGCGCGATGGAGATGATCGGCCGCCGCTGGGCCGACGCCGGCGGGCGGATCATCTGGAAGGCCGTCACCGATCGACCCAGCCTGGTCAAAACCGAGGTCGAGCACTTCGCTGATCTCGACGACGCGCTGCCGCCCCATGTGCAGATCGCCCATAAGGCTTTCTACAAAGACTTTCGCCCGCCGCATCCGGTGCACCCCATCTTCTATGCACACGAGGATCAGGCCGAGCGTCGCCGGCCCTATCTGTGCGAGTTTCAGATCTACGGCGAGTATCGCGGTGCCGACGATTTCCCCTGCGTGATGATCAACCGATGGGGCGAAATCGCGCCCCTGTTGAAGCGCAAGGGCTACGCGGGTGCGATGGGTATCTGCTCGTTCCATCGCGTCCAGGACTGGGATCACCCGCTCAACATGGCCAACTGGTATGCCTTCGGTCGGTACGCGTGGAACCCGGCCTCATCGCCCGACGCCATCTATCGCGATTGGGCCACGCTCACGTTCGGGCCCGACGCCGCCGACGCCGTCATCGAGGTATGCCGGCTCAGCTACCGGGCGAGCACCAAGATGATGTTCTTCAAGGGCGTCATGACGCAGAACCACAGCAAGCTCCCCACGATCGACTACGAACTCGAGAGCAGCCTGATCGGTCCCTGGCATCACATTCCCAAGGCCCCCGACGGCTGCATGGGGCGGGCTCATGACGTGAGCATGTACCCGCCCGAGACCGCCGAAAAGACCCGCCGCGACCCGAGCCTGCAACTGTGGGCCCACCGCGTCGAGATCACCCCGCAGCTATGTGACGAAGCAATTGCCGAGAAGCGCCAGGCGTGGGAACTCGTCCAGCAGATGGCTGATAAGTGGGACGCAATCCCGCACGAGGGCTGGTCGGAACTCCACCGCCGCGTGAGCGAGCGTTTCCGGCGGAACCTTGTCGATGCGGAGTTGTGGTATGAGTGTCACCGGCTTTACTTCGACTACAAGGCCCACCGGTTGACACGGAGCGAACTCGGCCGGCGGCTCGCCGACATCAAGGCCCGTTTCGACCCGAAGGCCGGCACCGGCCTGATTCGCGGCACCTTCGATCGTTTCATCGAGGAATGGCAGCGCGTCCACGACGGCAACCTGATCCGCCGATCCATGGAGGGCAAACACCACAACCCCAACGGCGAGCCATTCCTCCCGGGTCTGAAACCCGAATAGGGACCTTGGAATCAGGCAACCGTGTTTACGAACCTGCACACGAGCAGGCAGGCGAGGACATGGACGGTGCGTTTACCTGACCGACCAACGGGCGGCTGAAATCCTCGTCGGGTCCGGGCCGATACTTGCGATACATCATGTTGCAGGGCCCGCAGGTCGCGCAGTCGGGACACCGATAATGGCGGACCAGCGTCATGGTCAGCGGGGCCTCGTTCTCCACTTGCTTCTTGAACAGGAGCGTGTCGTTGCCCGGGACGCGCACCTTGTAGACGAACTCGCGGCCGCCGGTCCGCAGGGTGAGCTTTTCCTTGCAACTGTTGTATTCGTAGGTGCCCGCCGCTTTGATCTTGTGATCCCCGAGGCTCAACTCCGCCTGAAAGCCCTTGTCCTTATAGAACGTGACCTTGTTGAAGGTGTAGTAGGAGCGAACGGCAACGGGCCTGGGGTCACACAACACCCAGGTATCCTCCACGCCGCACCCGGCGGCAACGAACAGAACGAATCCGGCAGACAAAGTCAGAATGAACGTCCGCAGCATGCTTCCTTTCCTCCTCCGTCGTGTGCTGACCTCGGGTTATGCGCCCCATGGATCAAACAAACGCCGATTTGACCGCCCTCCGCCCACCGATCGGTGACCGGCAGTACAATTCTATCCCTCACTTGTCGTGCTTTCAACGGACGATAACAAAGCTCTGTTGATGCAAGGCAGAGGTGACGCAGGTTGATGATGCAGGGTTATCTTATCGGACACCCGCGGTAGTGTAACCCTTAATTGGGGTATCTGAACTGAGGCTCACGCTTTCCTGC
>CAZOIA010000027.1:0-39958 GCA_964579675.1 uncultured Planctomycetales bacterium
GCCGCGGAGACCGGGAACATCACCCCTTCGGGCGTGAAACCGCGACGGGCGAGAATGTTGTGGATCAGGAAGCGGTGGATTCGTCCGTTGCCGTCCTCGAAAGGGTGCAGAAAAACAAAACCATAGGCCACGGCTACGGCATGGACGACGGGGTGAACGCCGTCTTCGCTCATCCGCTGGTGTGCGGCGATCAAGCCAGCCATCAGGTCTAGCAGGTCATCGGGCTTAGGGCAGGCGAAGTGAACCCGCTCCTGCTGCCATGCAACCGTCTCACCAACGTAGTTCTGGCGCGTCCGGTAGTCGACCTCCCGAAAGCGCGGATCGACGATTCGGTTCTGCAAGTCGATCAGGTGGGGCTTGTCGCAGAAGTCCTCGCGCTCGGCCAGTTGCAGAAGCGAGATGAAGCGTTCGGTCCGGGTGGCATTAGGCTTGATGTGCTCGATCTCGAATGACGACTTCGTCTCTTTCGTGTAGAGGTAGCTCAGCACGCGTTTGAGTAGCTCCGGCGGGTAGGAGGCCACGACCTGCTGGCATCGCTGCCGGAGGTCAGCGACTTCGAAGCGACGGAGCATCTCGGTGCGGCGGATCGTCGGGCAGAACCGATTATCGCCGAGAAGGTTATCGTTAACCCGCTGACGCCGCACCTGGCGGGCCAGGCTGGTCGTGTAGTACTCGTCCGGGGCGAGCAGCTCGACATAGTTGCCCCGCTTGAGATCGCCAAGCGGAAGGCGATCGCCGGTGAGGAATTCGTACAGGAACCAGAGCCGCCTGGCGTACTTGCCGGTTGGCTTGGACTGGATGTAGGCCATGAACCCGCCGGGGTCCATTGCGCGGAACAGGGTGGCAAGGATCGCGAGGTTTGTGCCGTCGTATTTCAGGGCGAATTCCAGGTGGTCGCCGAGCGCGTCCCCCGGCCAATACGTCGGTGGGTAGGTTTCCCGAACGATGTCTCCGGTCGAGTCGACCCGATGCGTCCCGCTCGCAGCGACGAAGGACGCGTGCCAATTCGGGATGACCTCGAGGCCGTAGCGATTGATCAGGGCCGCATAGCCTGCCGGCCGAACACCCGAGTTGTCCAGATTCTGTGTGGCCACGGCGATCTCCCGCCAAAAGAGTTGCGAGGCGCAATTATTGATTACATATCGGTGATTTGCAATAAAAACGTTTACAAGGCCGCTTCGGTGTCTGTCGGCGTGCCATCTGTTGCCGCAAAGTGTTACGAACCTTAGAGAATGGTTATAAAACGGGCGCGGGCTCTGTTTTTGATTACGGTGGCCGCCCGGGCACGGGAGCGGGAAATTCGTGCAAGGATTCGGGCAAGCCATGGCCCCGATAGAGCGTAAGTGTCTGTCTTACAAAAGGATAGAACTCAGGCGCCTCGGCTTCCCAAGCTGGACGTCGTGGGTTCGAATCCCATCGCCCGCTTTTCCGCATACCGGCTCGGCATGTCGCGCGTGGTCGCTTAACTCCGCACACGTCAAGGCGTTACGTGAATCGCTCATACTGTCGGCCGTGCCGTCATCGCCGCGCGATGCCGCGCTATTCCGCTCGCTTTCGCGCTTGAACTGTCGGGGTTTTAGGCGGGGGTGAAAACCGTCGGAATCGTCGCCGTAGGTGCCGTTTGCAGCCTCGCGCTCGGCTCCGGCTTGCCCACCGTCCAGCGGCAGGGCCGGTAGCCGGTCCAGCGCTCCCCGCAGGTCAATCAGCTTCGCGTCGGCGTAGTGTTCATCGGTGATGCCTTCGGCCGCGTGCCGCATCAGGATTCGCCGCGTGGTCAGGGGCACGCCCGCCGCGGCCAGCAAGCTGTTGAAGGTCGTGCGGAAGGCGTGCATGTCGAACGTGCGGCCGCGCTCGTCTCGCTTGTCAATGCGCCAGCACGCCGCCCCCTTGCGGTTCTTGCCTTGCACCCGGTGCGCCAGCCCGGCCGCCACCAAGTCCAGGTCCAGCACTTTGAGTGATTCCCCCGGCACGATCACCAGCGGTGATTCCGCCGGGAGCCGCGCGGGCGCCGGGCGGCCTTCCCGCAGGGCGTCCCGCTGTGCCTCAGTCTGCCGCTCGCGAAGATGTTGCCGCAGGTCCGCCGCCAAGTCGGCCCGCAACGGGATGTCCGCGCCCCGGCGGGCCTTCTCATCGGCCGCGGCCAACACCACATAGGGTTCGGTCCCTTCCAGGTCCGCCGCGCCCACCGTCAAAGACCGCAGCTCGTTGAACCGCAGCCCCGTCAGCGCCAGCATCTTGTAGGTCAACGCCCGCTTGCGGCCCAAGGCTTCGAGCTGCGCCACCAGCTCGGGCTTGTCTTTCAGCCGCGCCCGGGCCGCCTTCTCACAATCGTCGATGTTGGCCGGCGTCACCGGCTCATAGGTCCAATTCGCCCGCTTCCGCGTCTGTCCCGCGGCCGGCTCCACCTTGATCGGCGCCCGCCCGTACTCAGCCAATGGCCGGCGCCGCGTCGCGTCAATGAGCCGATGCAGGTCATTCGCCGACAGCGCCCGCCGGTGTCGCCGCCGGTCCGCTCGTTCGTTTGCTCGCCCCAGCCGTGTAAACGGGTTCGCCACCAGCCGATGCGTGTCAACGCACCAGTTGCCGAACGCGCACCAGCTCAGGGCGTAGGTGTTCCGCGTCCGAGCCCCCATGCCATCGGCTTCCCGATCGGACAGCCACCGTTCCAGCCCCAGCCGGTCCAGGTCTTCAAGCTTCGTCCAGCCCAGCCCGTCGGCTACGGCCTTCAAATGGCTCTGCCGATACGCCCGGTGTTCGGGCGTTGCCGGAAAGCCGGTCTTCGGATTGACATGCACCCGCAGGTACTCGTCATGGTCGGCGAAGTGCATCACAAGCGGCTTCTGCGCTTCCTCAAGGAAGCGGTCTTGCGTCGGGTCAATCACGCCGTCGCGACGCAGCGCCGCGTCCGCAACCCGCTTTGCCAGGATGCGTTCGGCCGCGGCCTTGTCGGTAGTGCGCGTCGATGCCTCGCGACGCTTGCCCCGACAGTCAAACCATCGGGCAATCCACGGTCCTTTCGGGTCACGTTTGAACAGCGTCCCTTGTCCGCGTGCCCGCTGTCGCTTCCGGTTCATTTCGTCCGCCCGCCTTTCCGCAATCGCCGCCGCTTGGGCCGGATGATGATTTCCAGCCCCAGGTAGGCAGCCAGCCGTTCCAGCATGTCCACGCCCAACCCACGTTCGCCGCTCATCAGTCGCGACAGGTGCGCTTGGGATACGCCGGTTTCCTTGGCGATGCGATACCGGGTCTGCCCGCTCGCTTCGATCGCCCTTCGGATTCCATCTTCCAGTCCCGCCATGATGACGTATTCTATCTGATTACTTGCCTATTGTCAACTACTATTTGTTTTCCGGCTCCGCCAACGCGTCGGCCAAGTATGCCCGGCCCGCCGCGTCCCGCAAGCTGCCCGGGTCATACCAGCCCCGACCGTCGGGCCGCGGGACCGCCACCCGCAGGAAACGGCGGATTTCCCGGTCGGCGTGTGTCTCCGGCGGCTCCGCCATCGAAGACCGGTTCAGCAGGGCCAGTAGCTCGCCCTTGTGGGCCTTCACCCGTGCGGCCAGCTCCGGCGTCATCGCCGCCACCGGCCGGAACCGCAGCCGCTCGCCTTCGGCCCGCAGCTCGATACCGCGCCCCTTCAAGTCCGCCAGCAGCACGGCCGCCGTGCTCATAGTTCCCCCCAATCATTGCCGCCGCCGGCACCCGCCAGTACGCCCGGGGCCACGGCGTCGCCGCGTTGCCCACGTTCTTCGGCCGGCCCGTCGGGGTCTGCCGCCGCGGTACTGTCACCACCGTCACCGGAACCAAAACCGGCCTTCTCGGTATCGTCAGCGGGGGTTTCGGTGACGGTGACACCGGTGACAAGCTCGAATCGCGACGAAGGCCGCCCGCCGCTCGGGTCCGGGGTCGGGTGTACCCATCGCCCGAAGCCCGCCTTTGCGAGCCCGTCCAGGGCTTCGCGGGCCGCATCCGTCTTTCCGCGGTACTGCCGAAGCCCGTGCGTCAGCTCGCGGACGGTGACGGCGCCCCCGTGCCGTTCGATCCACTCCACCAGCCGGCGCCGGTCCCGGTCTTCGTCGGATTCCCCCAGGGCC
Source organism: uncultured Planctomycetales bacterium (assembly GCA_964579675.1). Classification (GTDB taxonomy): domain Bacteria; phylum Planctomycetota; class Phycisphaerae; order UBA1845; family PWPN01; genus CAZOIA01. The sequence continues at coordinate 4,095 of CAZOIA010000027.1, forward strand.
GCGTACACCCGCCGGGCCTCGTTGCCGAACCATCGCGACAGCGCCACACCCGCCGCGATGCTCACTTCGTCAACGGCGTCCGAGCTGGCAAGCGTCGGGTCGTCAGCGGCCCACCGGATGAAATGCACCACCAGCGCCAGCCGGGCCGCGTAGCCTTCCAGCTTCGACCACGCCGCGGAAAGATCGCCGGACAGGTCCGCGTGTTCTTCGGCGTGCGCGTTGTAGAACTCAACCCACGCTTCCTTGGCCGCCGGCGTCAATGACACCACCACCGGGCGCAGTTCGCCGTTCTCGCCATAGGTGAATTGCAGCTCCCGCAGTCGCTCGAAGATTGCCAACACGGCGGCCTCGCTCAGCGGCGAGATTTCGGCTTCGGTCCATCGCTTCGTCCGCCGCGGGGGCATCGCCAACAGCAGCCGGGCCAGCAGCCCGGATTCGCGATGCTCATGCCCAAGAGCCCGGTCCAGCACGCCCGGTTGAATCCCGCCGGTTACGCTGACCGACGCGGACGGCACAAAGATCGTCCGCGGTGTCCCAGTCTTGCGGTCTACCACGATGCTTTCGCCGTTGTGCATACTCAGCCAGTGTGCCGCGTCAGCGCCGCCCTTGCCGCTGGCGTACCGATCGAAAGACCCGATCCAGCCGGCCAGCTCATCGCGAGCCAGCAGCACACCGCGCGGATTGTTCAACAGGATCGGCGCCAGGGCCTCGGTCGTGATGTCGGATACCACCATGCGTTCGGCGCGCGGCGGTTCCGGCTTGGCCGGCGGCTCACCCCCCGTCTTGCTCCGCTTCCACGCGGCAAGCTCTTTCTCGTAGTGCAGCAGCTCCGCCTCATGGGCTTGTTGTGCCGCCCCGTATTCCTTCAGCGCTTTCCCTTGCAGGTCCCGCACCGGTCGCAGCACCAGCTTGTAGGCCGGCGTCTTCAGCGTCCCGCTGTCGCCGACAATCACGGCCCACACGATGCAAGGCTCGGTCCAACCGCGCTTGAGCTGGATACGCCGGGTGTTGCCGATCGCCGCCGCCAGGGCGGACAGCAGCGGTAAGGCCACAAAAGATGGATCGCAGCCGATCGCCTTCGAGCTGTTGACCACGAAGCCCCGCACCGGCTCGGGCAACACGTCCACCGGAAACGGCCGGAACACGTCACGCTCGGGCGCCGGCGTACCCTTGTTCACCGCCGCCGTTGCGCTGCCCGCATGTACTTCGTGCGTCGGCCGGGGCGTACCGTTTCGGAAAGCCGAGCTGACCACTTGGGCCAACTCCGTCTCGCCCAGCGGCGGGGTGTTGTGATGGTTCCATGCCCGCATCAGGTCGAGCACTTGCGGTTCGCTCAGCCGCAGGCGCGTCGTGTCCGTCTCGAAGGCGAACAGGTGCCCGGCCAGATTGAAGGCCGCTGTGTTGCGATTCCCTTCGGTCGCGGACGCAGCCTGTAGAACGTACTGCGCGGCCGCCGTCACCAGTCGGGCCAGCTCATCACCCTTGCTATTGTGGGGTACCGGCGGCTCAGTAGGTCGTTGCTGTTGCCCGCCGTCGCGTCGTTCGGTCAGCAGATCCCGCAGCCAGGTCGGCATGGGCGCGGGTTTCAGTTCGTCGGGGGCGTGCCCGGGCCGCCACGAATACGCCCGGCCGCTGATATGAACCGAAGGCGGGGCCACGATGTACCCGCCGTCGCCCCGCACGTCGATGCCCGGCCGGATGTTCGCCCGGTTGGGCACTTCGTCGCCCGGATGCGCGAAGATGAGGTGTCGCCCGCCGCCGCCCGTCTGTGCTTCCACCCTCTCGGGCAACTCGCCGTGTTGTCGGATCAGCTCGGCAAGGGATTCATCGCCGCCGTGCCGCGGGTCGATGTCCAGCACGATCATACCGGACACCGCACCCGTCACAACGCCGATGTTCGCCGTCGGCCACCTGCGCCACCAGCCCGCGATTGCCGCCGGGTTGGTCGTCGCATCCCGCAACCCGTGCCGCGTGCGTGGATGCTTCCCGGGCGAGCTGCACCCGGACCGCTTGCAGGTGCAGGCACCGTCTTGAATGCTGTGCAGCGGTACCACGGGCCAGCCGTCTTCGGCATACCACAAGGCCGCCTCTTTCAAGGTCGATGCGTTCACCGTCGCGCCCCCTTGGCCGCGTGTTCGGCCAGCCACCTTTCCAGCTCCGCGACGGGATACACGGTCGCCTTGCCCAAACGCAGGTGCGGAATCAAGCCTTGATTCGTCATCGACCACAGTAGCCGCTCACCGATGCCAAGGGCCTTCGCAGCCTCTTTCGGTCGAAGGGCGAGCCGGGGCAGCTCCGGGGTCACGGCGTTCGCGCTGGGTGTCGTCTCAGGCATGTCCGCCCCCTTGCGCCGCTTCCCGGGCGCGCTGCATCAAAACATCTTCCACGGCCTCCGGGTTCAGCAGCAGTCGGCGCCCGACGCGCAGACACGGCACACGGCCGGCTACGGCCTCAGCTCGCAGCCATGCCGCAGGGACACCCAAACGCGCGGCGGCTCGCCGCAACGGTACGAATGATTCGGTAGGAATTGCGTCGCTCATACCTGTTACATACACGGGAAATGGGCGCAGGGAAGGACTTTTCGGCGGCCTTGGATTTGTACTTGGTCTTTGGGTTTTCGCTGGATTTCGGCTCGGTCTTCACAGCAGGTTCAGGGCTTCACAGCACCGGTCTTTCATGGCTCGGTCGCTGCTTTGGTCGATGATCGTGTGCAGGATTGCCCGTACCTCATCGGTAGAGTAGCGATGATTTCGCTTGCCCCGTCCCGGCGTGTTCACGTTTGCCAGCTTCGCGTACTTGCTCAGCGTCGTATCGCTCACCCCGGCCATTTCCAACACCCTCGCCACGGTGTAGCCCGTCGGCGTATCGGTCTTCGAGCTGGCCTCGCTGTCCCCGGCCAGCTTTGCTTTCATCTTCTGCCGGTCCACCCACGCCAGCGCCATGACGTATACGTCCCGTGCGGTGAAGTTACCCGATTGGATCGTCTCGAAGGGCATTTCCACCATGCGCCCCAGGTGTTCCCAATCTTCAAGTGTCTCGGGGGGCGTGAAGCATCGGGCCGCCAGCTCGTCGCCAGCGGCTCGCAGCGCTTCGCGGATCGCGTCGGCAAGCTCCGTGAACGCCCGCTGCTGTTCCTGCCGGGCGCGTTCTCGCTCGCGTTGAAACTCCGGCGTCTTCATGGCGGCCGCGAACGCCCGCAATCGCCCTTGGGCTCGGGCCAGCGCAGCTCGGGCCGCGGGGTCGTTCTGTATCGTGGCGAGAAACGCCTTACCCGCTTGCGAAGACCCGCCCAAAGCAAGCCCGGGGGCGTCCTGTTCCTTCTCGCCTGTGTTCGGCATCGCCAGGGCACAACGTACAGCATGGCGCGCCGGCGTCAGGTAAGCAGGGCAGGGATGGGCCAAGTAGAGTTCCAGTCGGTTCCGTGATTGAAGAACCGCCATCAGGTCCGCCCCCCGGAATACCTCACGCACGCCTTGGGGCAACGGTTCCAGGACGTGACGGACTTGCGGACTCAGCTCCGCAAGCTTCAGTCGTAACGAATTGGCCGTTTTCAGCTCGCGGCGGTCATCTTCGAGCTGCGCAAGAATGCCGTCGATTTCCAGTAACGCCGCCCGCGTTGGATCATCGGAAGCATGCGGCTCGGCTTGCTCGTTCCCGGTTGGCATGGCGCCTATCCTTTTGTTCGGGCCGGCCCGACCGGGATCATGGCGATAGGTGTTCCATGATGCCCGGCCGAAGCCGCTCGCCGGGGATCAGCCGGCTACCCACTTATGCGACTCATCGTCCGTCACTTGGCGTCGGTGATCTCGGACCGGTTGAAACGAAGGTAGACATTCTTGCTGTCATCGAGTTCCGGCCAACTGAAGTAGTCATCGTTTGAGGTTATGAAGCGGAGCGTCCAGGTGAAAAGCTTGGCACTCTCGATCTTGGGGGCTTCGCAGACAAGGATAGTCTCAAGTGTTTCTCCGGGTTTCAACTCGTGGTGTTTCTGGCCGTCAATATCGACGGAAAAAGGACTTGCTTGAATCTCCGCAAGGGCGTCCATGCGGTTGCCATAGTTGTCCACTGCATCGCACACAGCAAGCGTCTCGTAACCGATTGGATCGAAGAGCTGGCCGTCTGAAATGTTGGTCAGTCTGACTCCCAATACCAGCATCTTCCCTCTGAGCTTTTCCGTCCCGAATGGCCCGCTGCGCCGCCAACCGATTGTTCTCAGTTTGACCCCAAGCGGCGTTACCCTCAGCTTACCAATCTCAAATCGCCCCGCCAGGCTGATCGTTCTTGATTCGCGATCTCGTTCTCGTTCACGCTCATACTGCTCTTCCGCCTGGCGTTGCAGTTCCTCGAAATCCGGCAAGCCGTTGGCCTGGTCATCCGCTTGGTGGCTGGCCCGGTCTGGGGACTTCATAAGAAAGTGCACGCCCCCACCAAGGGCTAGAGCGACGGCACCCGCAATCGCGACAATGGTCAAGAGCTTCTTGCGATCAGAGGTTGACTCTCGGGTTACTCGTGTTGTGGACACCGGCGCTTCAGGCAGGGCAGTTTCCCTTTGCCCCATGCCAGCCCGGTCTCGCTGGTTTCCCGCTTCCGAGCCCAACCGGGAATCCCCGGTACTTGATTCGATGGGCGGGATGTTCTGCTGTGAGCATGTAGGCTCAATCCCCGGCGCAATCATGAAGGTCCTCTGACAAGCCGGGCACTTGACGCGCTTGCCCACATAGTTACTCGGAATCTTGAGTTGCCGTTCGCAATGAGGGCATCGCCGTCCCAGCTTCTGTTCGGACATGTGTCGCGCTTGCTCCTGATCTGAGTTGGCGGTTGCGACCACTTGTCTGCAAGCTCGCGGGCTTGCAGGCGTCCCGGTCCGCTACCGTACCATCGTCCGCGCTCGGTGCTACGCCGGCGGTAGACGAAGTATCCGACCGACTTCCCCGGGATTATCGCCCACAGGCGGAACCTTCGCAACGCGGTAAGGCGATGACAGCGTTGCCGATTCTGCCGTCGCCGACCGGTTCCATCAGCTCGGACAGGTCCGCCCGGGCCATCACATCGGCTATCCAGGCGTCCAGGGCTTCGGGCGTGAATGGCGGCAAGTGCCCGCGGAAGCGGGCGGCCAGAGCTGCGCACCAATACGCCTCATTCGTCGGCAGCAGCACCGCTACCGGCTCACCGTCCCGGGTCACGGTCAGCCGCTCGCCGTGTCCCACCCGGTCCAGCACCGCCGCCAGCGTCAACCGCAGCTCGGATACCGTTACCGTGTTGGGTTCGTGGTCGTTGTGCATCGTGTATCACTCCAGAAAGAAAGTCTGTATCCCCCCGCGGCTGCTTCCAGGCCAGTGTCGCGGGAAACGGCCCGGGCAGGACCCGCAGCCTGTCAGCCGGCCGGCCCGCCCGCACCAGTCGGCCCCGCGTTCGCGTCACCTGTACCAGCCCTTGCCGCCGATCCACCGCCGGCACCGTCACCGAAAGCCGCCTTGCCGTGCCCGTCTTCCCGGTTTCGGTTGCGGTGACATTGGTGTCGGTACCCATGAGCACCACAGCCGTAAGCCGTTTGCCCCGGGCGGTTCCCGCGCACGTGCGCGCATGCGCGCGTACTTCTTTCGGTCGCCTCAGACAATCCGCAGCATGTCGGCCAATCGCTCGCCGTCCTCATGGCTCCGCTTTTCTGCCTGTAGTCGCTGGTCTTCCAGGTCCACCCGATCGGGGTCCGCGGGCAGGATCGCATGAGCTGCGCCGATCGCGTAGCCCAGCAGCAGCCGAGCTGCCGGCACGTCCCCGCCCTTGGCTGATTCCAGCAGCGCCCGGGCCAGCTCCCGGATGTCATCGCCGGTGACGGTTTCCAGCAGAGCGGATCGCAGGGCTGCCACCCGGCGGGCGTAGGGGTTGCCGGGGCCGCCCGGGTTGCCCTTCGTGAACCGGCCTTGCTCGTCACGTCCGCCGTTTCCGCCGTTTGTTGACGGTTGGCTGCTCATTGGCTCGCCTCACTCTCTGCCGCCCCGATCAGGGCCAGAATCGCTGATTGAATGGCCGAAGGCAGCCCCGGCCACGCCGCGACCACCCGCCGCAAGCGGTCATCATTCGTCGTCATCCCGGATGAACTGTCGGGGGTATTGTTGGGGCCTTCACCCACACGAGCGCAAGTGCTTTCTGTGTCGGTGGTTGTATTCAGCCCCTTTCGATTCCCAAGCTGGACGTCGTGGGTTCGAATCCCATCGCCCGCTGTGCAATGAGAAACGCCTCCCGGTGACAGGCATCGCCAGGAGGCGTCTTTCTTGCGTCGTGTCAAAGCCTTACGACGATTTGTTGGTGGCCAGTTCGCGGAGGACTTGGCCTCGGTTCTGCCAACGTGTGACACGAAATCCCTCCCCCGGACTGCCTTCCGTGCAAGCGCTCGTACAAGCGCCCGAAATCACGTGCAAGGACTCGTACAAGGATTCAGGCGGAATTCGCTGCCTTGGCGGGCGATTCGGATGCGTCAAACGCCGGAAGTGCATCGATCGCAGCGCCCATATCCAGCAGCACCTAGCACCGGGTCGGTGTAGATGTTCATCGTTAGGTCCAACCAGTTGTGCCGCATTGCCGCCATCGCCAAGCGCGGGGCCACGCCGGCCTTGCTGAGATGCGTGCCGAAGGTATGCCGGAGTGCGTGGATGCCTCACCGTCTCCCGACGCTCAGGCCGCAGCGTAGATCACACCTTCCCTCGGCACCTCGGCCCTCAATAGCCGCCGTTTACCTGGGCCTCCTGGCCCGCCCGCCGGGGCCGTGTGGTTGCTCGAACGCTCTCCGAACCATTGCGTGAGGTCATCGAGGCCGGCCTGGAACAAGGGTTGAGCGGCCAGCGAATCCGGCAAGACCTGCGGACCGAAAGGAGGCTTATTCACTCGGAGTTAGAGACAATCCTCATTGGAAGTTCGCCGCCGTAAAAGAACGTCTTGGAAAGACGGCCGGAAACCGGGTGGTGAAGTATGCTTGCCGCCCCTTCGATACGCGATGGGTTTCTTATGAACCGCTGATGATCGAAAGGGGAGACGATCGTTGGCCCGTAGCAGCGAGTTCAGAACGGATATCTCGCCGTCAACGATGAGAATCCTCGTAGCCGTCACACAGACGCCTCTGCCTCCTTACCACTGTGATCGGCGACTGCGGAGTTAACCATGGCGACCAACCTGTGATGCTCCCAGGGTTTCGTCAGAATGCCGGTGACGTTCGGAGCCTTGGAAAGTCTCATGACTTGTTCCTTTGTGGCGTTACCGGTGACGATGATGCAGGGCAGGGAAGGAGCACGTCGCCCCAGGTGGCCGATGAGTTCTTCCCCGGACATCGCAGGCATCATCAGGTCAATGAGTACCGCATCAAAGTGGTCGTTCGCTGCCATATCCAGCGCGGCCCTTCCGTCAGCCGTGGCGACCGTTTCGATACCGAGGGGACAAAGTTGGCGCTTGAGGACGTTGCAGACCAGGACGGTGTCGTCAACTACCAAGATCTTGCAGCGCCGCCTGGAGAGAGCTGACGAGGGACGATCGCTCAGTGAGGACGAGGCTGTGGGCATGATGTCTGCCGCGTCAGCAGGTTGGCTGTCGTGAGGACGTTGGGGCTCCGTTGTCGAAAGCTGAGGTGCAGGCGAAAGTTCAGCGGCAAGCTCGGAATTGAGTACGGGCGGCGAATCCGATGAGCGCGCGGTGTCATCGTCACAGCTGTCCGCGACCGTACACCTGACAAACACACCGAAAACCAGAGAATCGATATCCCTCACTTCCTGAACGCGTTGGATCAATTCGGCAGTCAGCGTCACCCCTTTCCCTAGCAGGAGCACGCCGTCGGCATTGTAGATGGGCCGGCTGATCATCATTCCCTTTCTGAGCTGTTTCGCAGGAACCTCGACTTCGGCGCTTCCACCCGGATCGATTCCCTCCTCGCTCAGATGCAACAGTAAGGATTGGACCAGATCAGGATCGAATTGCCTGCCGTCATCCTCGCTCAGCACGCGGTATCCCTCTTCGAGTAACATCCTGGACGGGTCCGGCGAAGCGAAGACGGCCCTGTCGAAAGCATTGGCCACGGCAATGACGCGAGCAATAAGCGGGATGTCCGTGCCCCTGAGGCCGTCAGGAGAGCCACGTCCGTCGAACCACTCATACTGGTGTCGAATACCCCGGGCGATATCGTCGAACCCGGCCACGCGGGAAAGGATGGAGTAGCCAGCTATCGCCTCCAGCGCGAGATCCTGATTCCGGCGGTGGCCGGGCCGCTGTCCAGGGGCCCTCTCCGCGGCGCGAGTTCTGGCAATCTTGCCGATATCGTGGAGATAACCGGCAAACTCGACATCTCGCAGTTTCCCCGTATCCAGATCAAGTTGTTCGGCGAGGTGACGGGCGAGCTGGGCCACGCGTTTTGAATGCATCCCGAGGTTCGGGCTGTAAGCCTCGAGCATGCCCGCCAGGATGGCCACCGTGTCCCGCAACGCCGTCTCAAGGCGGTGATGAAGACTAGTCAGCACCTTGTTCCGGGCGTACAATTCTTTCGTTTGCTGCTCGACCTCCTCTTGCAACTGCTCGTTCCAACGTTCGAGTTCCGCCTTTTGTTGGCGGGTCAGCGCCTGCAGTCGGCGGTTGTCCAGGATCAACTGATACGCCCGGACACCATTCCGAACCACTTCTCGAAGGTAATCATCATCCCAAGGCTTGAGGAGAAAGTGGTTGACGCACCCTTCGTTGATTGAGGTTTGGGCGGCAGCCAGGTCGGTGTACCCAGTCAAGGTAATGCGGAATGCGTCCGGACGGAGCCTGACCGATTCGGCCAGCACCTCGATGCCGGACATACCGGGCATCCGTTGGTCGCAGATGATGACCGCGATTTCCGTGTTGGCGAGGATTTCCAGCGCCGCCTTCCCATTGTCCGCCACATGGATTTCGTAGCCGTCCCGGCGCAGCAAGCGTTTGATCGCCTGCAGAACATGCTGTTCGTCATCGACAATCAGGACAGCGTGGCTCATTGTCGCAGTTCCTTCTCCACCCACCTGATGTCAAATGCCGTGAAGAACCTGGGTATTTCGCACACCCCAATCTCGGAATCGCGCTGCCTGACGCCCCCTTCCTCGCCGGGGTTGAAGAATACTACGACCTTGCGCAAACCGCGTTCCACCAGTACACGAGCCAGCCCGCGCGCCGCGTTCGCCCCCTCCGACAGGTCTATTATTATCAGATCATCGTGTGACACGTCACTGGCCAGATTGGTCGGGGCCACGCGTCGTACCTCATAGCCTTGCTGCTCGAGCAACAACTGACCGATAGGGTTGGGTATCGACCCGTCGTCCGCCACCCAGATCGCCCCTCTTGGCGAGACCGGCTCCATCGTCATGCTCGTCGTGTCTGTCACGTCGAACATCTCCATGGTTTCCTGGATACGCCCCTCCAATCGACCAATGACGTTCACTTGATCCGAATCAGACATCTTCAGGAATTGCGCTAAAGCAACTGCGCGTTGAGAGGAGCCCACTGGCACGTCCAACCCGACTCCCACCAGGTGGGCGAAGATGTCACCCAGCATCACGATTGCAAGCAGGCGAGCATCACTATCCCCCTCAGGGGGTCCCTGGTCGTGATGGTGCCTAGCGACAAGGCTCAGCACGCAGGGCAGTCTCCATCGTGTCAGGATCCGGGATCCGGCCTGCGTATGGTCGAGTCCCAAAAGCGACCGTTCGAGCTCCAGAAAGCGCACGCCTGTGCCTTGAGCTTTGAGCACCTCCTGAAACGCCTTCGGCTGAAAGGTAACCATTGCCAGTTGCCCGATGTCGTGCAGCAGACCTCCCACGAAAGCCTCCTCAGGCCGTTGGAAGCCGATCCGTCGGGCAATGAGGTCACAAGACGCAGCAGCGACAATGGAGTGGCGCCAAAGGAGCGCATGTTCACGCTCATGCGCGCTGGACGACGGTAAGGCGTCCCTCGCCCGAATGCCGATTACCAGGTTGCGCACCGCGACCGATCCTAATCTCACCACAGCGCGGCTGACCTCCGTTACATTGCCCCTTGCCCCGTAGAAAGGTGAATTAGCAACACGAAGGACCTTCGCGGCAACCGCCTGATCCCCGGAGAGCACCTTCGCCAAGTCGATCGCAGACCAATTCGGAGATTCCGAAACTTCCAGGATCTGCTCCACAATCGCTGGAAGCGGCGGAAGGGCATCGATTTGATCGATAAACGACGGGGCTTTCACGCTGGATAACATGGGATATCCTCCCAGAGGGTAATTACGGTTGCACGACGGCTCCCATCGGCTTCAAGAGCTCGGATACGCCACTGGAGGTCTCGCCCGTCATGGATGAAGCGTCCAGCGGCGACGGCGTCCTCCGAAAACAGGGCCACGTGCAACACTTCGGGAAGCACCGCTTCTGCGGGTACACCCATGAACTCCGTGTGCTTTTGCGAGATCAGCTCGGCGGCACGGAGATTGGCCCCAACAATGAGCCCATCCGTATCGACCGCCAGCAAGCCTGCATCGATGGTTTCGAGAAGCTCCTGTGTACAGGTCAGACCCGTGCTGGCATCGGTGGCCCGCTGGTTGAGTAGCTTGTTGAGCTCAAGTAGTTCCTCGTTCTGCCGACTTATCTCGCAGGCCATGTGTTTGTTCTCTGCCACCAACTCGTATTGCTCTACTGCGCGTCTGACGCTCAGCAGAATCTCCTCATCATTCCATGGCTTAGTGATGAACTTGTATATCCAGCCCTCATTGATGGCAGCGATGATCGCATTGACTTCAGAATAACCGCTCAGGATGATCCGCACTGTGTCAGGCCAACGACTCTGTATCTCCCTGAGCAGTTCAGTCCCGGTCATACCGGGCATACGGTAATCTGAGATAACCACATCTGCCGGCCGTTCCTTCATCACTCGCAAGGCTTCTTCTCCGGTGCTGGCAGTGGCCAGTTCATAAGATTCACGCCTCAGCAACCGGCGCAGCGACGAAAGGATGTTCTGCTCATCGTCAACAATGAGCAGGCGTTGCGCATCCTTTTCCGAAGACCTCGGGGAACCGCCAACGTCCCCCGTCGCTTGGGTAGCGTCGGCCTGCTCCGCACAGGACACTTGTTGTCCGGCCTCAGGCGAGTGCCTCATCTTGCTTCTCCCTTACTTCCGGCGGACCCGCGACAGGCAGTTCGATCCGGAACTCTGTGCCCTTGCCGACCGCGCTCTCGGCACCAATGTGACCACCGTGAGCCTCGACGATCTTATACGCCAGGTGCAACCCCATCCCTGTCCCGTTACCGACCCCCTTGGTCGTAAAGAAGGGATCGAAGATGCGCTTCAGGTTCTCACTGGGAATACCACGTCCTGTATCGGACACCTCGACCCAAATGTGTCCGTCACCTTGGCCTGTACGGATCGTAATGGTGCCGCGCTCCTCGATAGCTTGGGCCGCATTGACCAACAGGTTTAGGAACACCTGGCCCAGCTTACCGCCGTAACAAGGAATCGCAGGAATCTGTCCATATTCGCGAACCACCTCGGTCTTGTATTTCAACTCATTCCAAGCGACGTTGATGGTCTTGTCCAGCAACTGGTTGATGTTCTCCTCGCTTACGTCGGGGCTATCCACGTGTGAGAAGTCGCGCAAGTCGGCGACGATCTGACGCACGCGGTGTGTCCCCTCAACAGATTCCGTGATCAGATCCTCGATATCCGACATGATGTAGTCAACACCCACTTCCTTCCGGAGAGCCTCTACTTCCTCTACCTTCATAGGAGCCGTGGATGGGCTTCGGATGCACAGGCTCATCAGGTCCTCGTGAGCTTCCAGGACACGCCTGAGATCCTTCACGTAGTGCCCGAGCGAGTTCAGGTTGCTGGAGATAAACCCTATGGGGTTGTTGATTTCGTGAGCCACCCCAGCCGCCAACTGACCGATTGATGCCATCTTGTCTGCCTGAAGCAACTGGGAGTGTGCTTGCTCAAGCTCCCTAAGCGCTTCTTCTGCCTTGCTCTTGGCGGTTTCAAGAGCCATGGCATGCTCGTGCTGTTGGCGTAACAACTCCAGCACCCGCTCGCCGGTCCGAATCCTTGCGAGGAGCTCCTCGTGGTTACACGGTTTGATGAGATAGTCATCTGCTCCGGCGTCCAAGCCGGTGACGATCTGCGAACGTTCCTCGCGAACCGTAAAGAGAATGATGTATATGGCGGTGTTCAGTATGGACGCACGAACCCTTCGACAGAGCTCCACCCCTGACATAATTGGCATTTCCCAGTCGGTCAGAAGAATATCGGGACCTTCGCGCATCGCCACGTCAAATGCCTCTTTGCCATTGGCGGCCGTGAGCACGGTGTGGCCGGCGCCTTCGAGGAGTTTCTTGTAAAGCGCCAGCACACTTGGATCGTCATCCGCAATAACAATCCTCGCCTCGTTCATATCTGGATCTCCGCGGTCAGACGAGTGCTTTCCTTCTTCACGTTCGGCGGTTCCGCCACTGGCGATTGCGTTTCTTGGCAGAACGGGTCTAAGGCCATGACCATCTCTGCCTGTTCACCCATCTGAGGAGCATCAGCGAGATCAGCGGCCACGCTTGCAAACTCGTCCTCACGTTTCACAAAGGCGTCAACCACGGCGGGATCAAACTGCGATCCGGAACCCTCCTGGATAACTCCTACGGCCTCTTGGTGGGGAATGGCATCCTTGTAGACCCGTTTCGTGGTCAAGGCATCATATACGTCCGCTAGAGCAACAATGCGGGCGGAAAGAGGAATTCCGTGGCCCTTGAGACCCCTGGGGTACCCGGAGCCGTCATACCATTCATGATGGCCCCAGGCGATCTCTTCAGCTATCCTGAGAAAACCAACGCCTGCTACACGTTCGATGGTTGAATGGATAGTCGCCGCCCCGATTTCCGCATGCCTTCTCATTTGCGCCGTCTCCTCGGGCGTTAGTTTGCCAGGCTTGAGCAAGAGGTGGTCGGCGATTGCTACCTTACCGATATCGTGCAGCGGCGCCGCTCGTTTCAGATCGCGCAGGAATCGGGTATCGATCAGCTTGTGGAACCGATCGGTCGTAGAAAGCTCCTCTGCAAGAATCAGCGAGAACCTTGTGACCCTATCCAAGTGCTTGCCCGTGTCGTTATCGCGGTGCTCAGTTAGCCTCGCAAGAGCAACTACGATCGAATCCTGTGCTTCATCTCGTGCTCGGCGTGCAGCGATGTCATCGATCGTCGAGGCCGCCATATTGCAGATCAGGTCGACGTATTCAAGCTCACTTGCTTCAAAGGGCCGCTTGTCTTGCCGTTCCGTGATGTTCAGGACACCCATAACGCCCTCTGATGAGCTCAACGCCTTGGATACCAGAGGAACGCTTGCGAAGAACTCGGAGTCATACTGAGGAAACTGATGTCGCACTTCCTCTGGCGTATTGACTACAACGGGTTCCCCAGACTGGAACACGCGGCCCGCTATAGCGCCCCCTGTAGGGACGCGAGCGGTTGCTGCGATTTGTTCATCGACCCCGATTGCCTTTGCGATAGTCAGAGACCCGTCCTTGGCATCCGGGAGCATGATCGAGACACGACGGCTGCGCGTCACCTCCGCCGTCACCGAGACCGTCTTCTCAAGCACCGCATCAAGATCCTGAGCAGCTAGAAGATTCCATGACAGATCTAGCAATAAGGTTAGCGCCTGAGCATGTTCCCCCCGAGCTTCGTTCGCACGAAGAAGCTCGAGCTTGCCACGATGAAGACGCGCCATGGATCGCGTGCGGAGGACAAACTCCCTCTGTCTGATTGGCTTGGTTACATACTCGTCTACCCCGGCTTCAAGACCTGCGACGATGTCTTCTTGCTGGGTCAACGCAGTCGCCATGATGACCGGGATATTCCGCGTAGCGGGATCGGCCTTCAGCCGGCGCGTGCATTCGAGCCCATCCATGTTCGGCATCATGACGTCCATAATGACGACGTCCGTCATTTCGGGCCTGATCTTCGCGAGCGCGTCAAGGCCGTCCACGGCTTCTCGGACCTCGTGTCCTGCTAGTTCGAGGAACTTTCTGCAAAGCGCACGGGCACCGCCATCGTCATCAACGACCAGAACTGTGATTGGTGATTCCCCCGATTCCTCCGCCTGGGTGGGATGCATGTCGTCCGCCTTGAGCGTCCCGCGTGAAGAGTGCGGTGGCGGAACCGTTGGACGCTCGCCGGGTATGCGTACCTGATTCCTGCCTGCTCGCTTGGCGGTGTATAGCGCATCGTCAACTCGCTTCAGGAGGTCGCCCGGCGTGTTGATAGTCTCATCACGTTCGGCGACTCCGACGCTCACCGTGACGCTCAACCCCAGATCGTTGCATCCTACGCGATTCGACTCAATGGCTCGCCTGAGCCTTTCTGCGCCGGCCGCTGCTCTCGAGGCCGTCGCGTTGGGGCACAGGATCAGAAACTCCTCGCCTCCAAGTCGGCAGGCCGTTTCGCCGCCCCGCGTGTAACTCGTCAGTACTCGGGCAGTCTCACGGAGAACCGCGTCACCGACATCGTGGCCATAGGTGTCATTGAACGACTTGAAATGGTCGATGTCTAGAAGCATGCATGCCAAAGGCTCATTGCAGCGTACCGACATTGCCCAATGGCCGTCGAGTCGGGCCATCGCATCTCTGCGGTTTACCAGTCCCGTTAGTGCGTCGGTCGTCGCCATGCATTCGAGCTTGCGATTCAGAACCGCCAATTCTGCGTTGGCCTTATGGAGGGCCCAGTTATGGTGCGTGAGGTCCTCTTGCATCTTGATGATACGGATGCCAGCATTCAGACGCGCTCGCAGTTCCTCTCGACTGAACGGTTTCGACAGAAAGTCATCCGCACCGGTTTCAAAGGCTTCCACGAGGCGATTCTTGTCCGTATGCGCTGTCAGAACGATAATATAAACAAGCCCGATGGCTTCGGATGATCGGATCGCGCGGCACAGTTGCAAGCCGTCCATCTCCGGCATCATCCAGTCGGTAATGACTATTGAAGGCCCTTCGGAAAGTATGATACGCAGCGCCTCGGCACCGTTGCCGGCCGACAGCACCTCATAACCGTCGCCCGCGAGATACTTCTTCAGCATCCGCAGGATCGCTGGGTCGTCGTCGACGATTAGGACGCTGCTCTCCATTGCCGATTACTCTGCGGTAACCACAGCATGAGCGCGCCGACACAGATCCGCGAGTGCCGCGAAACACTCCCGCACTCTGTCGAGGTCCTTCTGTGTCCTCGCGCTCGATTCCAAATCCTTCGCCGCTTCCGTAATCGAGGGGAAGCCGTAACCACCGGCCGAACCTTTCAACCGGTGAGTCAAAACAGTCAGTCTTGTCAGATCCCCGTCAACGATCGCCGTTTCCATAGCGGTGACTTTGCCAGGCAATTCGGCGACGAACCTGCCGACGAGTTCGGCCATGTCGGGGTCATCGGCGAGCTCGCTGACCAGTGCCTCTGTGGCATTCTGTCGATCGGTCACGGGTGGATGCCTTTTGCTGAGGTGTTTGCGGATCATGTCTATCAGCTTCTTGCGGTCGATGGGCTTGCTGACGTAGTCGTCGCAGCCGGCGTCGAGGCACTTCTGCCGATCCCCTTCCATCGCGTGGGCGGTCAGGGCGATGATCGGGGCGGTGTGGCCTCTCCGGCGTAGCACGGCGGTCGCTTCGTAGCCGTCCATGATAGGCATCTGCATGTCCATCAGGATGACGTCGAACGGCTCCTTCGGATCGTCGCGGCGTCTCTGGAGCATTGCCGCCAGGGCCTTGTCGCAGGCGATCTTTCCGTTCTCGGCTAGCGTCACGTCGGCTCCGGCCTTCTTCAGAACATGGGATATCAGTCGCTGGTTGTCCGGGCCGTCCTCGGCCAGGAGGATACGGCAATCGAGTCTGTCGTCTTCGGTCTTTGCCGAGCCGAGTTCCGCCATCCTCACCACTGTGGCCTCAGTCGGGCAGTCCAGCATCTTCACCCCATCCAGGGATCCCGTGGAGACGGTCAGCCGGAATGTGCTACCTTCGCCGGGCTTGCTGTCGATGGTGATATCCCCTCCCAGCATCCCCGCCAGACGTTTGCTGATCGTCAGTCCGAGCCCGGTGCCGCCGAACTTACGGGTTGTGCTGACGTCTGCCTGGGTGAACGGTTGGAAGAGCTTGCCCGCCTGCTCGGGCGTCATGCCGATCCCGCTGTCGATGACGTCGAATTGGAGATGGGGTTCTACAAAGCCGGCTTGTGTCAAGCCGGCATCCTGTGCGACAGGATCCGGGCCGACAGGGCCCGGGTCTGTTGGCGGCTCGGCGCCGTCGGCGGTTTCGGCGCCCACCAGCCGTGTCACCAACCGGACGCTGCCGGTCTCGGTGAACTTGATCGCATTGCTGATCAAATTGACCAGGATCTGCTTGAGCCGGGTCGGGTCGCTTTCGATGGTTTCGGGGATGGATCCGAGATACTCGATATCCAAGCGCAGGTTCTTGACGTTGGCCTGGATTTGCGTGAGCGACCGGACCCCGGCCACCAGTTCCACGGGTGAGCATGGGATGTGTTCGACCTCAAGCTTGCCCCCCTCGATCTTAGAGATGTCCAAGATGTCGTTGATAATTTGCAGCAGGTGTTCGCCATTTCGGCGAATCGTGTGGATGGCATTGAGCCTGTCCGAATCCGAGATCTCCGGCTCGAGCAGGTTCTCGGCGAATCCTAGAATGGCGGTCATCGGCGTACGGATCTCGTGGCTCATGTTGGCAAGGAACACGCTCTTGGCCTGCGCAGCAGCCTCGGCGGCCTCCTTGGCTTGCTGCAGTTCAGCCTCTGCCCGCATACGATCGGTTATGTCGTAGTAGTGTTCGATCCGACCCCCGGCATAGAGTCCGGACCGAATAGGCTGGCTCCAGTGTTCAAGCCAGCGTTCTTCGCGCTCGCCATCGGCGAGGACGTGGCACTCGAAGTTCTCGATGTATTCGTTATTGTCATACGTTGCGAATACTTTCCGGACAAACGTTTCCGGATCCTCGAAGATACCCATGATACGTTCGCGAATAAGCTCTCGTTTATCCCTCCCGATAACTCGGTCCCTCCGGAAGCCGAAGTAGCGTTCCAGCGCCCGGTTTACCCAGACGACGCGAAAGCTGGCATCCAGGACAAAGATGCCGACAGCCGAACTATCGAGTACATCGTTGGTCAGTGAGCGGAACCGCTCTTCGCTCACCTCTAACGCCGCCTCCGCTCGCTGTCTCTCCTCAGCAATACGCTGCTGTTTGAATGCCTGCTCGAGTACGGTAGGGAGTAACTCCAGATATCCCCCATCCACATCTTTGACGATGTAATCGGTCGTGCCCAGTTTCATGGCCTCAACGGCGACCGGTTCATTGCCGGTGCCGCTAACCATAATCGTGACGGGCAACGTACCTCGGGAAGCCAGGGCGCGGATGACGTCCAGCCCGTCGCGGACAGGCATCGCATGATCCACAAGCACCGCGTCGTAGGTGCCTGCGTCGTACATGTCGAGACCCTGTTCGCCGTCGCGGGCGATATCAACGACATAGCCTGTCCGCTTCAGTCTTTTCTGAGCGAGACGGGCCTCACCAGGGTCGTCCTCCATATACAGAATGCGCGTCTGTTTGGATTGAGACACGACGATTACTCCCCGTTTGCCATGGTGACGATTGACAGGAACAACCCCAGCTTGCGGATCGCCTCGCAGAACTGCTCATAGTCCACCGGCTTGGTCACGTAGACGTTGCAGCCAAGGTCGTAGCACCGGGATATCTCGCGGGCATCATCCGTGGTGGTCAGAATCACCACCGGGATGCGCTTCGTGCGCTCATCCGCCTTCATGCGCTCGAGCACCTGGTAGCCATCGAGCACCGGCATATTGAGGTCGAGCAACACCAACAGCGGCGGGGCGCGCCCGTTTCCTGCGCGTTCGTACTTGCCGGACACGTAGTCGAGCGCTTCCTGACCGTCACTTGCGACGACGATATCGTTCGTTATGTTCGAGCGGCGCAAGTTCTTTTCGATCAAACGAGCGTGGCCCGGATCATCCTCCGCCAGGAGAATGGTTACTTCTCGCGTCTCAGGCATGATCGCCCCCCTTTTCAAGATGGTTGGAGATGGTGAAGGCAAACACGGTGCCCACATCCGGTTCAGACTCACACCAAATGCGCCCGCCGTGGCGGCGGACCAGGACTTGCACGTAAGACAGGCCCATACCTTCGCCCGGAACGCCCTGCGTGCCGACCCGGCGAAATGGCGCAAATACCTTGTCCATGTCCTCCTGGGCGATCCCTCGCCCGTTGTCGCGCACGCGGAAGATCGTTTCGCGGCTGCTGCGCTCGGCGCTGATCTCGATCTCTCCCGGACGGCTCGGATCGAGATAGATCACGGCGTTGTTCAAGAGGTTACCCATGATCTGCTCCATCGAAGTCCGGTTGGCGATCACTTCGGGTAACGAGCCTACGGTCAGGCTCACCTGGCATTGATCAATCTGGTAGGCCAGAGTCTGCAAGGTTGCCTGAACAAGGGCGTTCACATCAATTGACTCAAGTTCGAGTTCGCGCCGGCCCAAACGAGACAGCTTCAAGAGGGCGTCGATGAAGTGATCCATGCGGCTCACGGAGGAGTCTATGAAGTCCAGGGCCTCCGGTATATCTTCCTGAAGGACCGTAGTGATGGCCTCCCGCTGTTGCTCGTCTGCCTGGACCAGGGCAGTGTCTGTCGCGGAGCCAATCGTCCCCAAAGCGGAACGGAGTTCAGCGCTGTAGCCCTTCAGATTCACCAGCGGAGCCCGCAGGTCGTGGGAGACAACGTAGGTGAATCTCCTGGCTTCCTCGTTGGCCTGCTCCAGCTCGCCCGCATACCGCTGCAACTGTTCCTCCACCCGCTTGCGCTCGGTGATGTTTCTCACGACTTCAAAACAGGATGTGACTTTCCCAGCGGCATCTTTGATTGGATGAGCGGTGTTCTCCCAGAAGAAAACGCCCCCTCCCGGCGCAGGGGTCGTCCGGTCCGCTTTGTGAGGCTGACCGTCCTTGAACGCTTTCGCCACGGGACATCCATCGCAAACTTCGTCGTGGCATTCGTAGACCTTATAACATTTTTCGCCCAACCCACCAAACTGCTTCTGCATGAAAGGGTTCTGATAGGTGACGTTGTAATCCCGATCCTGAATGGTGACGCCAACATCCATGGTATCCAGCAGACCGACTAACGAGCGGAGTCTGCCGCTCTCCTCCTGCAACGCCTCCTCCGCCCGCTTGCGCTCGGTGATGTCCCAAAAGATTCCCAATACGCCAATGCTGTTGCCGTTTTCATCCTTGACAGGTGTTTTAACTGTGTGGACAACGACTTGTTGTCCATCCTGGATGTATTTCTCTTCTATCTCTTCTGTCTTGCCCGACTCCATAACTCTTTTATCATCTTCCCTGTACTTATCAGCCAGTTCGGCAGGAAAGAAGTCATAGTCTGTCTTCCCGGCGAATTCTTCGGGCTTGATCGTTAAGTCCCGCGCAAAGTTTTCATTGCAAGACACATAAATTGAATTCCGGTCCTTGGAAAATATTTTTTGCGGCAGGTTTTCGAGCAATACTCTGTACTTGTGTTCGCCATCCCGCAGCGCTTGCTCCGCCCGGTTCCGCTCGGCCAGTTCGCGCGCCAGATCCAGCCTGCTCTGGCCGAGCCTGCGGTTGAGTCGCAGCGTGGACAGCGTGGCAATGGCCGCCGTGGCCAACAATGCAGCGGCCGCAACGAGCCA
Source organism: uncultured Planctomycetales bacterium (assembly GCA_964579675.1). GTDB lineage: Bacteria > Planctomycetota > Phycisphaerae > UBA1845 > PWPN01 > CAZOIA01. Next base: position 23,811 of record CAZOIA010000027.1, read on the forward strand.
GAACCAGTGCTGGCTGATGGCATCGCCGAGCGTCACCTTGCCAAAGTCTTTGTACGGGCCGATGCGGAGCTCCTTGAGGCATTCGTGCACGGGCTGGTAGTTGTGTCCGGGGATCTGCTCGGTCAGGTACTCGGCTGTCGGCCCCCATTTCTCCAGGCACTTCGCGACGCCGCGTGCCGCCAGCACGCCGATCTTCACCCGGACCTGCCCATCTTGCGCCAGGACCGGGCTCCCTACGCCCAGGGCCAGCGCCAGCGGGAGCAGAATGCGGCACACGGTGCCGGAGTTCTTCGGATCGGCGGGATTCACCATCGAAGAGGCTTGTGATTTCATCTCAGACCTCTCCCGCGTCGTTAGTTCATACCCAGCTATAGTCAGCCCATGCCGTTGGAAACCCCGGAACCCTTGGCGTCGCCACACAATCGCTGCACGACCCGTTGTTGCTGCGAGCCCCATTCCTTGGGCTCTAATCCCAGAGCATCAGCAACGACTTGCTGGACCTCGTCGTCCTCCCACGGCTTGGACAACAACCGGAATACCTCGCCTTCGTTGACGGCCGGGATGACTACATCTTCATCGCAGCAGTGAGCCGTCAGCAGGATGCGGGCCGTGTTTGGCGAGATCGCCTTGGCCTGCCGCATCACCTCGATGCCACGCGTTCCCGGCATGGCCTCATCGCAGATCAGAACCTCAATCTTCTCCCTTTCCAGGAGATCCAGCGCTTCGCCGGCGTTGTTTGCCAACAGAACGCGGCACCCGTAACGAGCCAGCATCCTTTCAAGGGCTTTCAGGACGTATTGCTCATCGTCCACACATAAGACCGTCGGCTCAGGTGTGGATTGGACACCCCCATTCATTACCTAATCCCCCTTTGTTGCGAACCATTCCGCAATACTCGACAGGGATTGCGTCAGATTCTGAATATCTTCCTTCGCTCTCATCAGCAGCTCTTGCTGCCGGCCCGCATGATTCATATGGGCGACTTCGTCCAAACAGGCTTCGAGATGAGTCAGCTCCTCCCCACATTCGCTAGCTGCTTCCAGCGCCGCGCCGATAGAGAACTCCAGACGCGTAAGCGCCGCTTCTTTCGACGCCAGACTTTCTTTCTGCAGGTGTACCTGCCGCAGTTGGCTGCGTATCCGCGCTCGCAGCTCATCCAGATCAAATGGCTTCGTGATGTAGTCCACGGCGCCGGCATCCAGCCCACTGACTCGCTGATGCGAGGTGGCCAGCCCGGTCAGAAAGATTACCGGTGTCTGTTGGAAGGCTGCTGGCTGGGAAGCATCAGCGGCACGGCCGAGACTGTGCGACTCCAATCGCCGGAAACGACGCAGGAATTCGTGCCCGGACATGCCTGGCATAGAAACATCGAGCAGGATCAGGTCTGGCGGATTCTGCACGGCCATGCGCAGTCCGGCCCGACCGCTCGTGGCCGTGTCCACTACAAAGCCCGACCTTTTCAGCGCTCGTTTCAGTGCCGCGAGTTGCCTCGGGTCATCGTCTACCGCCAGGATACGCGGAGAGCTCATTTTCGTTGCGTCCTCATCTTGCACGGCGCTGGGCGCCATTCCCTCTTGCCTTCCAGAGCCACTCAATTCACGCGCCGTGCCAAAAACCGGGTGAACGCTGGTGGAGGCACCCGACCAACGTTCACCCTTCACCACAAACACAAGGGGGCAAGTCTTGTGACCTCCTTATCCCGTTCTTACTTTGCCGTTATCGGGGTGGTCGGCCTTGACGCGTCCCCCATTTGAGTCCCCGTTCCGCCGACGAGGAGATCCAGTTCATTGGCCACCCCCTGACCGTGTGAGCACGGGGAATCAACTCTGTGGCGGCGTATGCTGACTCCTCATCCCCAGAAACGTTACGGTGCTTGCCTGTAGGGGCGGGTGGGTAAACGCTGACAGAGGCTGACGAGCCAGCATTCACCCCTTTCCCGCCCACCGACATTAGGCACGCGGTCATGAGATTCCTTCAACTTGTAGTTGTCGACTGCCAGCGGCTCCTCCGAAAACAGTTCCACTTCGTCTGATTGGCTGCCAACAACTTCAGCCTGAGTCTTCTGCGTCAACTTTTCACAGAGAAACCGGGTGGCTATTCCTTTGGCAACTGACGGCGATTCGTCGGCCGCCAGGACGTTCTCCTGCATCACCCTGGCCATGGCTATCTGGACAATTTCGGTGTTGATGTTCTCCACAGCGCCAACCCATTCCTCTGAGACCTCGGCGATGCCGCTCTCCAGATCAGTCACCATGCTTGTGCAGTTTTCGATCAATATCGTGGCTTCCTTGGTTGCTAGGCGGCCCCGTGGCCGGATCCGTCATTGAGTTTGTGATCAGACAACGAATGTGCCGGCACCTTGAGGAGAGCGGGATCTTCGTCTTCATAGTGGACGACTCTCAAGCGCCCGCTCACGTCCGCACAGGAATCCTCTCCACCGCTGGCGAGGGCATCAACCGGCCGTCCTGAGCCGCCGCTTGCTAAAAGACTTGCCCATTGGGCTCGGACAATTGGGGTAGCAATTGCGGCAAGGACTGCGTTCAGCACCCACCGCAAGCCCAAAGCAAGTGCCGCGGACAAGCGGGTCAAACCGATGCCCGGTCTTCTCTCCGGAAAGCTGCGCTTCCTAGTACGACAATACATGATTATCCCTTTTGTCCCTCATGGTAAGCCCCGCTCAGTCGTTGTTCGTTGGCCTTAACTCGAACTCGAACTTGAAAGCCTCTCTCGCGGAGCCGTCGATCTTAACCCAGTAGAGAGGAAGGATCTCCTGATTGCCGAAGTCAACAACGTGGCCGTTCCTCCATTCTCCATTGCGGATCCTTACCCTAACCTGCTGGCCCCGGGCATACCCTCGCGTACTGCCCGGCGAAGAGCCCCCTCTCTCACATATCCGGCTGTCTTCTAGGACCGTCTTCTGTGCTACTGGCATTGCCATTATCTGTCCTCCGAAACAATAGATGCGCATTCGCAGCGCCCGTACGCGGTTATGCAGCTCCCTCTGTCTGCGATCCGGTACCAATCTCGTATCGCGCGAGCGTCTGCCTGCCGCCGGTTTCCCAACGACGCAAGCCCTGCGGGCAGGCACCGGGCACGCCAACCACTAGGCAGAGCACACCCGGTTCATTCCACGCGGTTCGAGACAACCGACGCTGGCCATATCGGTTCAGAGGAGGCGAGAGAGAATAGCCCGATTCCTAACGGGATCAGGAAATCCCTCAACAGCGGCGTCATTTGCGAGCGTTTTTCTGGGGTCTTCAGGAAGATGCCGCGGTGGCATGGCAGTTCTGGAGCGGCGGCGGCTGGCCGTTCTCGATCACCTCAAGCATGCGCGCAAGGTCAACCACGCTGCGGGCCTGCATGGTTTCCATGATCTTCGCACGATGGTAATCCACGGTCTTGGTACTCAGCCCCAGGATCGAGGCGGTCACCTTTGTGGTCTCGCCGACGACCACAAGCGCCATCACTTGGCGCTGGCGCTGGCTGAGAAGCGCCACTCGTGTTGCAATGGCCTCGTTCTCCGCTTGGCGCCGGCGATTCTCGGCGTCCAGGGACAATGCCTGATGGATACGTTCCAGGAGCGGCTGGGCCCGAAAGGGCTTCTCGATGAAGTCCAGTGCGCCCCTCTGCACGGCCTCAACGGCCATCGTTACATCCCCGTGGCCGGTTATGATGATGACCGGTATCGTAATGCCTTTGTTCTTCAATGTCTTATGAAGGGCAATCCCGTCCATTCCCGGCATACGCACGTCCAGCAGCATGCAGCCCAGGCGGGTCGGGTCGTAGGCTTCGAGAAACTCGCGGGCATTACTGAACGTTTGGACGGGCAGATCCACCTCTTCGAGCAGCCCCGTCAACGACCTGCGGATCTCCGGGTCGTCGTCCACGACAAACACGGTGCCTTTAGACTTCATCGTTCTGATCTCCATTGCCTGCAGGCAAAGTGAATCGTAGCGTCATGCCACGATCCGGGTTGGCGGTGGCTGTCAGACGCCCACCATGGGCTTCGATGATGGATTGACTGATCGTCAAGCCTAATCCCAGTCCCTCCGGCTTAGTTGTGTGGAAAGGCTCAAACAACCTATCCATGGTTTCGGCGCTTGTGCCCGGGCCGGTATCCGATACCGCCACCTCGACCGCGCCGCTTGCCGCTGATGACGTTTGAATAGTCAACACACGTTCGCCGTCCTGGCTCTCATTCATGGCCTCCAGCGCGTTCCGCACTAGATTGAGCACGACCTGCTGGATCTCGATCGAATCAGCCATCACCATCGGTATCTCGGCGGCCAGGCGCAGCTGGACCTGCACTTCGCTTAGCCGTGCCTCGGACTCCACGAAGTGTATCACCTCCTGAACGGCATCGTTCACATCCACCGACGACCGGTGCGGCTCTTGCTTGCGAACGAAGCTTCTGAGGTGGCGGATGATCTCACCCGCGCGCTGCGCCTGCCCGACAACGTTTTCAAGTTTATCGACTAGTTTCTCCTTGCCTGCCTTCCCTCCTTGTATCGCCAGGCTGCACGTCTCAGCGTAGTTGGCAATCGCGGAAAGCGGCTGGTTGAGCTCGTGCGCGATGCCGGCCACCATTTCGCCCATGGTATTGAGGCGCAGAGCATGGGTGAGTTCCTCGCGCCACTTGCGTGCTCTGTCCTTCTCCTGCTTGCGCTCGGTGATGTCGCGGACCACCGCCAACACATGCGGTTTGCCATTACGCTGGTAAGGGGAAAACCGCGTTTCGACGTGAAAGGCGGACCAGCCTCTACGCAGAGCTACGAACTCGGCGGCGAAGGATCGCCCTGCACCAACGGTCTCGCCGGCTGAGGCAAGGAGCACGTGGTAGTCAGATTGGATGAGGTCCCGGTCCTTGATGCCCAGTCCCGAGAACTCATCACTGGAGTAGCCGTACATGGCGCAGGCGGCCGGGTTTGCAGCCGCGATCGTCCCATCAAGATGGATTACCAGGACTCCGTCCGCCTGGAAATCGAACATCCGTCGGTATTGCTCTTCACTTTCCCGCAGCGCCTGCTCCGCCCGCTTACGCTGTTCTGCCGACTCCATATCGTCGAGAGCGAGGGCAATGTGTCTGGCAATCCTGCGGATCAGGGCCTGCTCTTGCTCGTCTTTGGCAAATGCCTTGGGGACGGAGACCGCTAATATGCCGCGAACCTGCTTCCCGTGTTCCAACCGGACAACCATCAACGCCCTGCCGGCATGCTTCTCTGCGAATGGGCAATCAACGCAGGTGGCGTGTGGGTCTTCGACCACCACAACCTCCGCTTGCTTCAGCGCCTTCTCGCCGCAACGGGGCAATTTGCCCTGTTTCAAGTGTTCGAGCAAGGACGAGGACTCGCTGCCCGGACCGGCCTCGGCCGTTATGAAGATCTCTCCGGAGTCATCCAGCAGAGAGATCCAGGCGGTGTGATAGCCGCGCGCCTCGATAAGACAGTCACACACGCCTTGCACCGAACTGGCGCAATCGCTTTCCTTCGAAACGAGTTCGTTGACCTTTGCGATGGCACGCAGAATGAGATTCAGATGCTCGATTCGCTCCTCGGCCCGCTTGCGCTCCTCGATCTCTGCAAGCAATTCCTTGGACTGCGTCTCCAGTCCCCGTTGCAGCCGGTGCATGTTCAGATGGGTGCTGATCCTGGCTAGAACCTCAGAGGACTCGAAAGGTTTGGTGACATAATCGACACCGCCCGCCTCGAAGGCTTGCACTTTCGCGCTCGTTTCCCCCAGGACGCTGATAAACACAACCGGAAGATCCCGGGTTCTGGGGTCGGCCTTGAGGCGGTGGCACGCCTCCAGGCCGCTCATGCCCGGCATCTCGACGTCCAGTAGGATCATCGCAGGCAGTTTAGCTCGCACACTGCGCAGGGCCAGCTCGCCATCGCTGGCAGGCCGCACCCGGTAGCCGGCCTTTTTCAGGATGTCCGACAGAAGCTTGAGGTCCGGCGGGTTGTTTTCAACGACCAGAATATCCTCGTGGGGAGAGTGATAGGTGTTGACGTTGCTCGTACTCATGTTGATCCACTCCCCGTCAGGTTATCCGAGACCGCAAGCACTTCCCCGCCGCCGGCGCCACACATTCGGCCGCAGTTTCCGATCTGGCACCATCCATGATTCCACCCGCTACCGGGCACTCATCGCACCTTTCTTCGAGAGATGTGACGCTACAATGGCGCTTCCGCGCACACCCCAACGCCTGGCTTCAAGTTCGTCGAGGTTCAGCCTGACGGAATCAAGATACGCATAAGGCTGTCCCTTTCTATTTTGTCGGAGAATAGAAGCAGGTTTCGTGAGCGCAAAAAGGCCCGAGCCCCCGCCCCGGGGAAGGTATTCACCCTATGCAGTGAAAGGCCGAGAACGAACGAAGCCCGAGCGACCAGGATGCCCAGCGTCTCGTAAGCTTGGCCCAAACGGACCCCGCCCTTCCCTTGCGATGTCTTACGGCGAAAAGAGTCACCTTCGCAAGTCTAGCTGACCGGAAGCGGCACGAGATACGGCCGGAAGATGTTTTCGATATCCTCCCACCATTGTTCATCGATGGAAAACGCAGTGGTCCGGGCGAACGTATCGAGTCGGACAATAGCGTTGCGGTTGGCGTCCTTTTCCTGAATGCTCGCGAGGCGCTTCGCGAACGCCATGTTCACTCCACGAATGTCTTCGTAGATACGGGACAGCTCCTTCAACTCCCAATCCGGTGTTTTGCTACATCGTTGCCGGAAGAACTGTGCCAGGAGGTACATCGAGACCGCGCGGTACGTCGTTTCCCGTAAGGTGGCAAAGGGTAAATGCGTAAAAACCATGGGTCGAAGCCGGTCGAGATGGGGACAGCCGCTAGTCGCCATGATCAGGCCCATCAGTGAGCTGATTCCTTCTTGGAGCGAACAGGTGTTGTGGTACATCCGCGCCTCGGTGTGCACAGTGACTTCCACTGGATCGTACGACATGCAATTCTGGAACGCCTGGGCAATTGGGACCAGGTTCTTGGCGACAGGACAATACGCGGTGTCGTCGGCACTCAGGAGGCAGTTGGGACATTTCCGGAAGGCAAGCGTTGTCCATTCCGGCTCTCCGCCAGTCGACGCGGGAATCAGATCCAGCGATGGTTGTCGCAGTTCTACCGAAAACTCGCGCGCGGTGCCATCAGTGAAGGCGAACTGATAGGTTACGACTTCCGAATCTGACACGATAGCAGACCTCACCTGCCAGATTGCGCAGTTCTCATCGTTGCTTGCTTCCTGCGGGCGGCTGGCGATAAGCGATATTCTCTACATCGGTTTAGGGGAGGCGAGAGACAATAGCTTGATGCCTGAAAGGATCAGGGTATTCCTCAAAATCGGGTGCAACGGCGGGGGTTTTCCTGAGCACTTGAGGAGGAGGGTGTATCAGGATGCGATGCTGAAGACCAAGAGCGAGAAAGAGGGGCAGGGGCAGGATTAGAGCCTGCCCCATCGTTGAAGGAACGGCGTGTTCTGGCTGTGGACGGGTTTTTCTGCCCTCGCAGTTGGTGAAGTGCTCGGTTACTTGATCCGATGATCTGCGCGGGTGTATCGCATTGTTGCAGTCTCCGCCGGTTGTCGGCACGGCCTCACAACGCGAGGATCCGGACAATCCCTATGGAGCAAAAAACGATACTCATCGTTGATGACGAGCCCGACATGAGATCCGCTCTTCGACGGGCTCTCAGGCATCGCGACTACGCTATCATCATGGCCGGCAGCGGCGAGCAAGCCCTTGCCGCTTTCGAACGTTGTGCGAGCGGCGAGATCGCAGTTGCTGTTGTGGATCTGCGCATGCCGGGCATGGACGGCCTGCAAGTGCTGGTCGGCATCAAACGTCGCAGTCCGGAAACACAGGTGTTGCTGTTGACCGGCCACGCGACAATCCCCACCGCGGTCCAGGCAATGCGCCAGGGGGCGGACGATTTCCTGGAGAAGCCTTTTGTTCCGGGCGACTTGCGGGAACGTGTGCGGGCGGCAGCGCGGCTCTGGGCGGTCCGGCGGGCCCCGGGCACGATCGGCGGGCCGCCTTGTTCGACCCAACCGTCCAGCAACCTCCTGGGGGAATCGGCGGAGATGCGACGCCTTCGCCGACTGGCCCGCCAGCTGAGCGGAAGCGAGGTTGTCCTGTTGATCCACGGCGAGAGCGGAACGGGAAAAGAAGAGTTCGCCAAGGCAGTTCACTGCAGCGGCTCGCGGGCATCGACCCCCTTCGTCCCCATCGACATGTCAACGCTCAGCGGGCCGGTCATCGAAAGCGAGTTGTTCGGCCATGCTAAGGGGGCGTTCACCGGGGCGGACAACGCTCGCGAGGGGATGCTTCGAGCTGCGGGAAAGGGAACCGTTCTCCTCGACGAGATCGGGGATCTTCCGCTGAACCTGCAGACCCGGCTGCTGCGCGTGCTGCAGGAGCGAGTGGCTCGCCCGGTCGGTTCAGAAGAGACATTCGTGGTCGAGGCCCGGTTGATTGCCGCCACCAACAAGAACCTGTCGGCGGCAGTAGCCAGGGGCGAGTTCAGAGAGGACCTCTACCATCGCCTGAACGTGGTTTCGGTGACGATGCCGCCGCTGCGTGACCGGAAGGAGGACATCCTACTCCTGGCTCAACGCTTCCTGTCGAAGTACAGGGATGAGCGGCCGACGGTCAGTGGTATCTCGAAGGAGGCCGAGGCGGCGTTGCTTGCCTACGACTGGCCGGGCAACGTTCGGGAACTCGAAAACGCGATCCTCAGGGCCCTTGTCCTGGGCAGGTCGGAGTTGATCCAGATTGCCGATCTGCCGGCTTCGGTAACGGCCGGTGCCGGCGGGCGCTGCTGTCGCGCGTTCCAGGCCGATAAGGACGAGTCCGTGGACTCGGCTCCGAAGAAGCGCCGGGACGGAACGCTTGTCTCCTACGAACAGCAAGCCATCATTGAGGCCCTCGAGGAGGCGAATGGCAACCGTGCGCGAGCGGCCGGAATCCTTGAGATCGGGGTCGCGACGCTCTACCGGAAGATGAGGCGATATCACATTGCCGGGTATCTCAGCGGCAAGGCGACCCGATAGCCAAATCCGTACCCCCGAATCGCTGCTCGCTTGCTCTCCAACAAGCCCGAGAACCTGTCACAGCCGGGAGTATCGAAGCGAACGAAGGGCCTCACCAAACCAATCAGATTGATAGTCGAGGTATCACAGTAGGCGCCGCCGCTATCAACGCGATGCGCGCCCATTGTGGCCACGCCCGCGCCGGTCAACTCTTCGTCGGGCGCAAAACCTGTTCAGCAAAGCGGTTGTGACACACCGGTTCATCCTGGCATGCACGTTGCCTATGGAAGGTGCGTGCGGCAGACGATTACGCCGCGAGTGATCTCCTGGCACAGTGGCCGAGCCCACGACCGCATCAGACACGCGGACAGGGAGACGAGCGGAATGAAACGGGTACACCATCATCAGCACGCCCTCGCGAGGAGAAGCCGCGAATCCGACCCCTTGGAATCGACAGTTCCCGCGATCCAGGAAGCGGCCCTGACGTGCCAAGGCCTGTTGTCCGAGCTCGGCACGTACCTCGACATCGTGGATCAACTTAACGATCGGGAATTGCGAGACACGATTCTGGCGAGAGCACAACAGGACGTAAGGCGTCTGACGCATTCGCTGTCGCGCATTGTCGCATGGACGAACAGGGAAAGGAGTCCACCCTGACCGGTCGTGGCGAGAAAGAACACGTTCGCTGGCTGTATTGTGCGTTGACAATGAGCCATGGGTTATTAGCCAAGTCCTACCCGGTGAGAACACCACGTCCATCGAGGCGTAGGAGGGAAACGATGAACGGAATTTCAGGTATTGGTGGCATGCCCCAGCAGATCAATCTGGCAGGAAGCACTGAGGGGGCACAAGCGGCTCCGGTACAACAGAACCTCGCCGGTGCTGAGGCGTTATCAAGTCAGACCATTGCTTCGCTCTCAACAACTTCGATCAATGCCAGCTCTGAATCGTTGATCGCCAGCAACGGCCCGGTTCTGGGTGATGACAAAGCGCTCGGTCTGGCCCTGCTGCTGCTCATGATGGAGTATCTCCAGAGCGACGACGAAGAAGAGAAGAATGGGCTGCTCGGCCTGATGCTCGCCCTTGCGCAGCAGCAAGGCGGCGGCAACGGCGGATTACTCATGTGTAACTCAACGCCGCTGAGTATCGAGTCCACCCAGATGCAGGTGGTCTCAACCGAGAACGCCATTGGCGCCTATTCGGCCGGGATGATGGGACCCCAACAAGAGTCTCCCGTCGGCCCTGGAGCCGCTGGGCTTGATGTCTCGGCTTGATCGGCAACGATCTCTCTGCAGTTGATTCTTCATGTTCTCCTGGGATACCGTGAATTGCGGGACAGCCGCGAATGGCATGAAGCCAAGAAAGAAGTTTCATAAGTCTTTTTACTCCAAGTACTCATGAAACTTGTGCATAGCGCGGCCTCCTGCGATGATGTTGTTGAACAAGAACAGCATCGAAAAGGAGGCCACGGACGGCTCATCTTACGCATTGGAAGCGTTACCTCAAGGGCCACGTGCTTGCCGAGCCGACCGTCGCCGAGGCGCTGTCGCCGGACGTTATCGAGCCTTGCTGTCGAGAGGCCGGCCATCGATGGCGACGGTCGTTCTGGTCGCCGACGATGACCGTCATGGTCTTCTTGCTGCAGGTGCTCTCGGCAGAGAAGACCTTGCGGGCGGCGGTGGCGGCTTTGCTGGCGCAGTTGACAGCGAAAGGGGAAACGGATCTTCCCTCCCCCGATGCCAGCGCGTATACACCGCGCTCCGCGTTAAGGAGGGCCGCGCATGCCGAAGACACCATCCTATCGCCAACGTAAAGGTTGCGATCAGGCCATCGTCACATTGACCGATGCCGTTTCGAAGCGACGGAACGACTTCTGGCTCGACCCTCCGCTTCACCCTAAAGCCGCGAGCGTTACCACCGCCGCCCGATCCCCGCTCGTCAGCTCGTCCAGTGCGTCAAGGGCCGCCTTCCTGGCACGATCGAAATGGCTGTACGCGTTGGGGGCGCCGGTTCCGCTCGCCCCACCCGCGCCGTTCATACTGCCTGCCTGCATGGACAGGCTGTCGTCGAGCAGGATGACCAGGTCTCGCTGCCCCTCGTGTCCGCGGCCAAACTCGGCCAGGCTTAGAATCGGCCTGGCCAGGGCCAGTGCCAGCAGAACGCACGCCGCCATCCGGAGCAGCAGCAACAGCAGACGGCGCAGCCGCAATCGCCGCTGCGAGCGAATGACCGACTCGGTGAAGAACCGGTTGGTCGAAAAGAGGATGACCGTTCGCTGGCGGCGCTGATACAGGTGCAGGATCAGCGGCACCAGGGCCGTCAGGCCGAAAAACAGTGCCAGTGGCGACAGGAGCGTCATGCCTTGACTCCGTACGCCTTAGGAACTCTAACAGGACCCCTCAACGAGCCGCAGGCTTCAGCCTGCGCGGCCCTGCGTTCGCACCGGGCCCTTCGGTTCTGTTAGAGTTCCTTAGTATAGCAGTTTGTCCTGCCCGTTTCCCCACGGCTTGAAGAGCACGCAATCCGTGCGCAACCCGCCGTGTGGAGTGCGTTCGGTCAGCCGCTTCGCGCACACGCCCCCCGCCTCCTCTAAGGACAAACGTCAATAGCGGCCGATCTGTTGCAGGCGACCCCGGGCGAATCACACGGAGATGCCCCAAGCCCGCGCCTGTGCGCAGGAAGAACGGGCGGCCGTCCCCGGTTTCCCCGCACACGACTGTATCAGGTCACGAATGCGTGTGTCCCGAAGAGCCGCGGGCTTGAAGCCCGCGCGGCTTTTCGGGAAATGGAGAAAGGGATTTACGCAAACGTTACCTGCTCCAAGACATTGGGGTTACGACAAGCTGTCATGACAGCTTGAAGATACAGGGTGGGACCTTTGTGGTACCGAACGTCCGACCTCGGCCTGCCCATCGGGCCCCGGCCCCCGTCTCGGTAAGAGTTTCGCTTCAGCCCAGCGCCGTCTTGTCCTTGTGCCAACGCCGTAAGGACAGGCCGGCCATTCCCAGTCCGATCAGCAGGATCGTCGCTGGCTCGGGTACGTTGCCGACGTACATGTATTCGTAGCCGTGGGCGTTCGGGTTGGATTGATCGAACCCTCCTGTCGCCCCGAGCGGAGTTAGAGGGTAAGGGTACGGGGGTTCCCAAGGGGCCGGCGGCAGTTGTGGTGGAGCCGGAGGCTCGGGGACCGTGAAGATGTTGGTCCGATCCACCGTCCTCTTTACCCGAGCCAACCCCCAGAGGATATCAACAAACACAGAAGATTCATCCCGCCCGGTTGCCTGATTCAGGGTGAAGTTCCCGCCAAAGTTGACCGCCGCGCCAAGGTACGGCACATCCAGGACACCTGCGGTGACTTCTGCCGAGAGCTCTTTCTTAAGCAGATCCTTTGACACGCTCGCGCCAACGCTGAACACACCAGCTCGTCCCCCGATGTTGACCGAGATTTGTGTTCCGGTGAAACTACCTCCTACCTGGGGGTCGTCCCATTGCCAAGTCCCGCTGCCGGACCAAACCTCCCCGCCTAGTGCGCCGGTCGAAGTGAAACTGATGTCAGCGGTAGTGGGCGACGTGGCGGTGTATGTCCCAGTGTATTGGACGGAAACGGCCTCGCCGAGGTAGGTACCGGCGAGGTTTCCTGTCCAGCCGTCCGGGCCAATATCCGCCCAGTAAATGAGAACGGAGGACGTATCTGAGCCGTACATGCCGTTTAGGGCCGTTAGCTCCATATCGACCGTCCAAGACTGCACGACCGTATTGAGTTCGCGAGGATCAATCGGACCGGCTCGGACAACTCCAGCGGTAAGCAGCGAGCCCAGTAATACGGCCGAACAGATCGTCAATAGGTTTCTCATTGCTTTTCTCCCTCTTAAAGGTATATGTGTTTGCTAAGTATGGGCAAAAAACACGCCCCTCCCCTTTTCCGATCCTGGATTCCCCAAAGACCCCCGTCCCCTTTTCCGATCAAGCCCAATGCAACAGAAACTGGCGACTCTCCCCAGCTAACCCCCACCCGGTTTGCCCCGCTATCCTTCCTTGCGCCGCCGGCGGGGCACCAGCCACAACGCGCTGAAGCCGAGCGTGGCCGCAGTCGTGGGCTCTGGGAGGGGTGTGGCATAGAGCTCGGCGATCAGGCAGTCCCAGCAGATCTCACTGCTCTCAAACATCTGCGACGTCGACTGTGAGCCGCCATAGGGGACGAACGTGTCCGCCTCCTCCTGGTGCAGCCCACCCTCGGCCACCCACTGGCTCATGTGGTCACCGAGATTCTCGGGGTGACAGACCTGAGCGAAGGTCTCAAGCCGTTCGTGGGCGGCCACCTCTCCCAGGGGAAGCGCTGAAGCACCGTTGACTGCCACATCGCTAATCCAATCCTCGACCTCCGACTGGGTAATGTATGGCAAAACGCCTTCTTGGCCGGGCATGGCTTCCAGATGGATCCAGGTGTCATCGGTTTTCTGGACCATTGCCGACGCGATCTTGGGGGCGGCGGCGGTTAAGGAAGTTCTCATGTTGTCGATCTCGCCCACCACCGTGGCCAAGGCTGCCACAGTCTCGTCGGGCCTGTTTTCCCAGTACGCGGCGGCGCCCTCGACCAATCCCACGTACGACTTCACCGAGCTCCGTAGGTAGCTTATCGTGTCGTCGCCCAAGCCTGGAAAGCAGGCGTTGACGTCGTCTCGGATCGTTTCGGCGGTGATGGCGCCAAAATTGGGGTCCGTAAACTCAAAGTCCTGCATCAGGCCGGGAATGAGCGCGTCAGCCTGGGCATCGGTCATCGGGGAGAAGATCGGGCCGCTGGAGCCGCACCAGTAGATGGGGTCCGGATCCCAACGCGTCGAGATCGCGTAGTTGACACCTTGCCCAATGCCCGTTCCGACAGACCATGCGGTGATAACCTTTCCCGCCGCTCCCCAAAAGGCGGCTTTCAGACCCCAGCCGTAGGCTACGCCACCGCGGGCTGCCCACCCCGCGCCGAGGGCGTACTTGCTGTAACGCTTGGTGCAGGCGCGCTTTGTCCTCGCCTGTGCCACGTCAGCCATTGAAAAAATAGAAATGCCAGCGATCAGGACAGAGACCGTAAACCGTTTCATAGCGCCTCTCCTTGTAAAAGTGTTGCGAACCGGCGTTTTTCGGCGTTCAACAGGATTGAAGACAGCCACCCACCTCTATAGCCAACCTGCTATGCAAGCCGTGGTGTCCCGGTCCGTTCGTCTCGTCGCCGTGGCCCAAAATGCAGCGTTCGTGGTTGGGCCAACGAAGCAAGGAACTCCTTTGCCCAGCCCAAGAAAAAAGAGAGACCGCCGCGAAGGCGTCTCTCTCTCCGAAAACAGCCGTCGGTTTTCAGCCGTCAGCTTTCAGCGATGAATTCCAACACGCTTCTGTTGCCGCTGACCAGCGGAGAACTGAAGCCATAGCGCCTGGCCCTCACCGAGGACACCAAGCGTAAAGCCTACCTCACGTTTGCCACAGTCATAGGATACCACAGAACGAGTCCGCTGGCAATGACTTTCTTGGACAATTCTTCGCGGCTTGCAGGACGTGTTCATATAAGTGGCTGCGGACAAACGGATTAGCGTTCGCACTTTTTCGGACGTGCCCCCCGGAAACTGGTCCAGAGAGCAGCAACGAGCACTACAGCGCAAGGTCGCTGATTTCGCCCCTGCGAACTGTCTTTCCGAGCCCGAGAGCTGTCTTGCCGGACATCGAGGAATGAATGATTGCGCCAGGTTTCACTTGCCCCACCTTTCTGTGGTTGCTCACCTCCCATTCCAAAATCGGTCCGTCTGAGTTCGGTAAGATATTCGACTCGGCAGTTTGCTCACGTGCTCCCGAACTCTCAAGTATTATGACCCGGTGCGAAGGCTGGGAAAGGGGACGGGACAACCACTCAGGACCGGGAAGATGGCTGGGTGACCAAACTCCGAGGCCCTATCCCCGCCGGCTCGCTCCCGGTACACTGCCCGTCGCAGGATGGCATGTCCCGAGAACCTGCGATGAACGGATGGGGTGAGCATGTCGTGTGGCGTGCCCGAGCTGTCCGTGGCGGTTGCAAGCGCCGGAGTCGCCATGAAGCTGATTCGATTTGAGGATGAGTCAGGGGCGGTTCGGCTGGGCGAACCGGTCGGGGAGGAAAGAGCCAGGGTCATCCGGGGTGACATGTTCGGCTCGTACGAGTTGACCGGCGAAACGACGACCGTACGCCGGCCGCTTCCCCCGGTCGAGCTGGTGAACATCATCGCGATCGGGTTGAACTACCGCCGGCATGCCGAGGAGAGCGGCCTGGCGGTGCCCGAGGCGCCCGTGATCTTCACCAAGCTGACCACTTCGGTCATCGGGCCCGGCGAGCCGATCGTCCTGCCCGCCGACGCGCCCGACGAGGTGGACTACGAGGCGGAACTGGCGGTGGTTATCGGCAAGACCGCGCGAAAGGTTTCCGAGGCCGACGCGTTGGCGTACGTCCTCGGCTACACCTGTGCGAACGACGTTTCCGCCCGTGACTGCCAGGTCCGGCGGGACAAGCAGTGGGCGCGGTCGAAGAGTTTCGACACCTTCTGCCCGCTCGGGCCCTGCCTGGTGGTCGGCTCGGGCATGGATCCCAACGCGCTGGCAATTCGAGCAAGGCTCAACGGCGAACTGATGCAGGACTCGAACACCGCCGACATGATCTTCTCGGTGCCGACGTTGATCAGCTACCTGTCCCACCACTTCACGCTGGTTCCGGGCACGGTGATCCTGACCGGCACGCCGGAGGGCGTGGGCTTTGCCCGCAAACCGCCGCGCTACCTGCAACCCGGCGATACCATCGCGATCGAGATCGACGGCATCGGTGAGCTTGCCAACCCCGTGACGCGGGACGCGTAGGAAGCGCAGAACCACAGTCAGGGAGCGCGGCAACTTGTTGTCGCCATGCTTGTGGTCATGGAACACTTGCGGCAATGAATTGCCGCGGTCCTCAAGCGCTCAGGTCTGCGAGATCGCGTTTCCGCGAGCGAGTCTCGGTAGGCGCACCTCGGCGAGCACGTCTCAACGAGCGAGTCCCGGCGCGCTGCTTTCCATATTCCGAGCCGGGCTTCTATGAAAGCCCGGCCCTTGTCAAGTTGACGCGCCTCCAGGGTC
>CAZOIA010000028.1:0-39526 GCA_964579675.1 uncultured Planctomycetales bacterium
GCCGAGGCGATGATGCTGGCCACCGTGCTGCCGGCGCTGTCGGTGTCATCTTCGTCGATGGCGGCCAGGCTCATGTCGCCGGTGTTGTCCAGGACCGGGGCATCGTTGACAGGATTGACCACGAGCGAGGCGGTCTCGGTGGCGGTGCTGAACGCGGTGGGATCGCCGGTGGTGGAGGCATCAACGTAGTTGCCCTGCGTTCCCGAGGTCCGGTCCCAGGCCCGGAAGGTGATGCCGTCGGTCACGGTGCCGTGGTAATCAGTGTCGGGCCGGAACCGGACCAGATCGGTATCCCGCAGGAGCAGGGCGTTGTTGTCGGCGACGGCCCCGATGTCGGCCCAGGTCGTGCCGCCGTCGGTGGAATACTGCCACGTGCCGTTAGTGTTGTCGATGGCGGTGACGGCGATGCCCTCCTGGGCCCCCGCATCGGCGTCGGTGATCCGATCGCCGCCGGCCGAGGCGATGATGCTGGCCACCGTGCTGCCGGCGCTGTCGGTGTCATCTTCGTTGATGGCGGCCAGGCTCATGTCGCCGCTGTTGTCCAGGACCGGGGCCTGGTTGACACCCGGCTCTGCCACGTTCATCGTGACCTGGGCGACGAGTTGGCCCTGGGCGTCGGTGCCAAGTCCGCCGTACTCGACGAGGTAGCGGTTGTTGGTCTTGCCGTCCTCCCAGGCGCCGCCCGCGATGATCATGAGGTAGTTGTTCGAGCTGCCGTTGTCCGGCTCACCGGTATCCCAGTTGTTGTACTCCCCGCCTACGGGTGCTCCAGTCTCGTCGCCCAGCCAAAACTGCGTGCCGGCCTCGGGGCCGGTGACCCAGAACCACTCGCCCTCGGTGGTCTCGTCGTTGGCCCCGAGCCAGGAATCGTTGGCTACGAGAGGCGCAATGGTGGCGTTTTCGTCCGCCGAGGTGATGGTAGCTAGATATCCCTGCAAACCGCCGAGCGTGCTTGCGTCGGCGGCAGTGTTGGCGTCGGCCCAACTGATGTTCGAGTCGACGTACTCATAGTAGTGCCCGAGCGGCGCGTGGTAGACGTAGCCGTCGCAGTCGTCGCCGATCACGAACAGTATCTCGCGGGCTGTGGTGTCGGGTGTCGCGCTGGTGTTCTCATAGGTCACGGTGCGGAGGACTTGCTGGTACTCCGCGGCCGATGCCGTGCCCGAAAGAATAAGCTCGCCGGTCGCCGCGTCATAGGATCCCGAGATGCCGAAGCCGGTGGCGAGCCCGTCGTCGAAATCCAAGACGTCCTCGGCGGACTGGAAACCGCTGGTGATCCGGACACCGGCGCCCTGCAGATCGTCGGTACCGCCGTCACCATCGTCAACGGTGATGCCGGCATCAACGACCGCGGCGCTGCCTCCCCCGATCGCGGTATTGCCGGGGTCGGTGTCAGCGATGGTAGGCATGTTGTCGCCCAGCACCCCGGTAAAGGCTTGTAGGACGTGCGAATTGAAGTAGACCGCCTCTGCGTCGATGCTGTCGGATTCGAGTATCCAGTCGCCGCCGTGCGAGCTATCGCCGGTCTTGTCGGCCGACGCCGCGAAGTTGACGCCGGTCAGATCCTCAAGCGCTGCCAGTAAATCCTGACCTTCCGGGCCGGCCGCCGCGTCGCAGGCCAAAAGGTCAATGCGACCACCCGGTTCGATCATATCGGCAAGGCCCGTCCAGAAAGCTCGCATCTCCGCGTCCTGCAGGGTGCCGAGATCGACCGAGATGCCCCCGGCCAACTCGAAATGTCCGTCGCCGAGTCCGTTCGTGGCCAGGGCAATGCTGTGTGCGTTCTGGTCGCCAAGCAGGTCACGTATCTGCTGGAGGAGCGAATCGAGCGTCGCATTTTGGCCGTCGAAAACCTCGCTGATGACGTCATCGTCAGCGGCCGCAACCAGGTCTTCCGCCTGGTCAACCGAGGACGAGACCATCAGGAGGGAGGTCGGCGCCTCAGCCCCCTCATCAAGGATCTCCCCGACGCCCCCAGAAGGCTCGCTCACCGGCTCGGCGGCATGGTCGCCGGTCTGCAGCAAGTCAGATGTGTGCGTGCCCGCACCCTGGTTGAGGATTGCCGCCAGACCTCGGTCAAAGGTCTGCTGCAGGGCCTCAGACAACCCCCGGAAGAACTGGGCCATCGTGTCGCCGGTGGCGTGGACGCCCTCAGCGTATGCCTCCAGCAAACCGTTGAACAGCGCCTGCACCGGAGGTAAAGCGCCTTCCGTGTCGGCCAAGGGCTTGATTGCCTTCTCGATGGAACTCTTGACCAGCGTGCCCAGCTTATCGGACGGATTGGGCGAATCCGCATCGCTTCCATTGTGGGTGTGGGGATTGTCGGGTCTCGTATCGTGGCTGACTCCGGAGTTGTGATGGGCATCCCCCGGCGCAGGAGCGTGTTCGCCGCCTGATTGATGATGCACGTCATCGGGCCCGTGCGAGTCGGAGGGATTGTCCACCACGCCCGCGGCATCGAAGACAATCCGTTCCTCCAGGCGCATCAGGCTCAGCGGCATGATCGTTCGCGGCGCCGAAGCGGTCCCATCCGCATTGTTCGAGTTGAACCGAGGCATGCCCAATTCCTACCGGTCGGTTTATCGGACGGTGCGTGTGTACCGGTCTTCCTCAGCCTACTCATCGTCTCATCGCGTTGGTTACGTAAACATCCGGCTCGGCTGAGCCAAGATCCCCATCGCCCACTTCAGTGAGACAACCATGTCAACCCACCGTTTTTTCAATTCATTCGGAGTGTTTTCGTGTCGATATCGGACTTGGACAGGCGCGAACCCCAATGTCAAGGTCGCACTGTGCACTTATCGGACGCCAGAGGAGGAAAAGGCAGGGTCTGATGATCAGGACAAGACGGTTGTGCCGCCGACCTGTTTATCTCGATTGATCCGCTGCTTACCGCTTGCTGGCCTGGCTGCTGCCATCGTGGGAGCGGGCTGCGGGCCTCAGGCGGGGTCGAAGCGGCTACGCGCCGTGAACGCGGCGCTGGATATGGAAGCCTACCGCAGCCACGCGCCGACCATCCAGGACCCACTGACGCTGGAGGAGGCGCTCGATTATGCCGCTCGATACAACATCGATGCCTGGATCGCCGCCCAGGAAAGCAGGTTCCAGCACGAACTTGCCACGCAATCAAACCTGAAGATGCTGCCTTCGCTGATGGCCGGAACGGAGTACCATGAACGATCACGATACGACGCGTCCAGTTCAATGAGCATCGAAACCGGCAAGGAGTCTCTTGAACCATCGTTTTCGTCCGAGAAGCGCGCTCGAACGTTTGACATATCGGCGACCTGGAACCTGCTGGATTTCGGCATATCATTCCTGCGCGCCCGCCAGCAGGCCAACCGGGTTTCCATCGCGATGGAACGTGAGCGCCGCGTCAGGCAGAACTTGGCCCTGCAGGTCACGCGTGCCTACTGGCGAGCGGTGACGGCTCGTGAGTCCGCCGAACAGGCCGAGCGCATCGGCGAGGAAGTCTCGGCCATGCTGGAGAAGATCCACAAGGAGATCGGCGACAAGACCATCTCGCGGGTCGATGGACTCAAACAGGAGACGTCCCTGCTCCAGCGGCAGGACGAACTGCGTCGGTACAAGCAGGATCACCTGAAGGCCAAGACGGAGCTGGCCAGATTGATCGGCTTGTCGCCGGGCACGCCGTTCACGCTGGCCCGGATCGATTCCAGCGCTCCCGTGGAGCCGTCGGACTTCAACGCCGAGGAGTTGGAATGGGAGGCGCTTCGCAACCGACCGGAGCTCTTCGAGAAAGACCTGGAGCAGGCCATCTCGCTCGATGAGGCCCGTGTCGCTATTGCACAGATGTTTCCCAGCCCGGCCATGTTCTGGCGGTTCAACTACGACGACAACCGTTTCCTCGTCTTTGACCAGTGGAACACCGTGGGCATCCGCGCCTCGTGGGACCTGTTGATTATTCCCCAGCAGATCAAGCAGCACGATGCGATCAAGCTCCAAACCGAGCTGGTCGCCAAGCGGCGCACGGCCATCGCGGTTGCGATCTTGACGCAATTGCACCTGTCGCTAATCGACTACGCCGAGGCCCTGGAGCAGCACGAGTTCAGCAAGACGATCTCCCAGAAGTGCGGCAACCTACTGGAAGCGATTCAAAGTCAGGCCGACGAGGGTAAATCTCATGGCGGCGAATGCCTGGATCACCAGATGAAGTACCTCAAGGCACGAGCCAAGTACCTGTCGGCGTATGCTAACGTGATGATCTCGAAAGCGCGGCTGCTGAACACGATCGGTCGAGGCGCGCCCTACCGACCCGACGAGGAGGTGGCCGAGGAAACCAGCGACGAATCAGAAGCTGATGTCGAAGCAACGGCGGACGTAGAGACGTGGACTGAGGATTGACTAACGTTTCGAGGATTGGGGCCCCATGATGCACGAGCAAGGAAGAGCTATCCAGACGGCCAACCTGGCGCGAGGCGCTGCGATACTCGTGATTTGTGTGTTGTGTCTGCTGTTGTCAACGAGTGGTCCGGCCCAGACGCCAGGTGCCGAGAATACCAGCTCAGCCGAGCGAACCGGGCATGGCCCCGCCATGGACGATCGTATTGCGGCCATCCTTGCCCCTCGGCACGAAGCCGTGTTGTCCGCAGAGGTGTCCGGGCGAGTTATCGCGGTCAACAGGGAACTCGGGGAGCCGTTTGACATCGGTGACGTGCTGGTGCAACTCGATAACGCACCTTACCAGGTGAACGAGCGGATTGCCGAGGCCACACTTGAATCCGCCAAGGGCAATCTCGCCCGCGTCCAGAAGCTGGCTGACGATAGGACCCGGCAACGGCACGCCGAGGCGGTACTCGCCGCCGCCGAGGCTAATCTGACCGCCACGCAGCGCCTCTACGACGACGACCAGGCATCACAGGTCGATCTGGAAAACGCAAAGCGAGACGTGATCGTCGCCAAGACCAATCGCGAACTGGTTGATTCAACTTCGACGGAGGAGCTGATCGGGGCGGAGCGCGAGCTGGTCGTCGCAATCGGCAAACTCGACATCGCCCGAGAACAACTTGAGGCCTGCACGATGGCCGGGCCCTGGGCCGGCAGGGTGAAGCGCGTGCTCGTAAACGAACACGAACTCGTCGAACGCGGTACGCCCGTGATCGAGGTTATAGACGACCGCGTCCTCCTGGCCAAGTTGCTGCTGCCGTCCTCGGTGTTTCGGACGGTGCGGCTGGGACAGCAGTTGAACCTGACCATCAACGAGATCTCCGCAACCGTGGCCATGAAGGTTTCGCACATCGCGGCGGCGCTCGACCCTGCCAGCGTTACGTTTGAAGTCCATGCCGAAGTGGACAACGCCGAGGGAAATCTGCGCGCGGGCATGAACGGTTCACTCAGCCTGTCTGAGATCCGGGGGCGATGACATGACGGCCACCGTCACATCTCCCAGCGTTTCCGCCGGGGCGTTCCATTCGCTTGCCAGGCTTCAGCAACTTACGCTCGAAGCAGTCCTGAGCGACGACCCGAAGCAGTTGGTCTTCCGCATCCTCAATCGTTCGGTCATCTACTGCCGGTATGACCGGGCAGTCCTTTGGGACTTGGCGAGCAGACACGTAAGACTGCTCGGCGTGTCGGGTAGCACCGAGGTCAATCACCGATCTCCCTTGGCCAGCGAATGGCGCAGCCTAATCGGCAGCATCCCGGAGAAGAACCGGCCTGCCATGATCGAGCCGGACGCGCTCGACGGACAGAAGGAGGCCTGGGATGCACTGGCCAAGAGGACGCACGGACTATCGATCGTCTGGCTGCCTATCAAGATCGATGACCGGATCGTCGCCGGCCTTTGGCTGGAGCGGTGGGGCGGGAAGCAGTTCACGAACGAGGACCTGGCGCAGCTCGAGGCCCTGGCCCTGGCCTACGGTGTTGCCTGGCGCAGTGTTGTTCGCAGGCCTAGCCGATTGATGAGTCGGTTTGCGTCGCGCAAGCGGATGGCGGCCATAATCGGAGCTGGGTTGCTTATCGCGGCGCTGTGCCTGGTCAAGGTACCGCTGCGGATCGTTACCCATTGCGAGGTGGTACCTCTGGATCCCCTGGTCGTCACCGCGCCACTGAATGGAGTGATCGATGAGATACCGGTGTTACCAGGGCGTTCCGTCGAATGCGGCGAGTTACTTGCGATCTATGACAAGCGTGTGGCTACCGAAGAGATGAAAGTCGCCCAAGAGCAGGTCCAGATAGTCGAGTCGGACCTGCAGCGATCGCGCGTGCAGGCGTTTGACGACCCATCGGCTCGATCGGCGATTGCCCTGCTCGAAAACCGGCTTGAACAGGAGAGGATTCGGCTGCAAATCGCTCAGCACCGGGTCAACCAGTTGGAAGTTCGCGCCCCTGTCAGTGGCACACTGATGTTCAATGACCCGCACGAGTGGCGCGGGCGGCCCGTTCAGATCGGGCAGCGACTCATGATGATCGTTGACCCGGCCGCGACCAAGCTGCGCATCTGGCTACCCGACACTGACAACATTGACTTCGATCAGGACAGGCCATTGGCCGTGATTCTTGATTCCGACCCGCGCTCGAGCCGATCCGCGAGGTTGCGTTTTCTTGCCAACCACAGCCAGGTCGGCAAGGACGGCGTGACGTACTTCAGAGCCGAGGCCGACTGGGTCAACGCGGGGCCGAACATGAAAACGGGACTGCAGGGAACGGCTATCCTCTACGGGGGAAAAGTGCCACTGGGATATTGGCTCTTGCGCCGTCCATTCGGGGCGGTGCGCAAGTACTTCGGCATCTGATTTTCCATGAGCACGATGCACGCACAACCTGCCATCCTCCCGGTGCTTCGCCCGGACATCGAGTTCCATCCCGGCCCGGATGACCCAAACGGCTCGCCGACCTACGTCATTCACGACCCGTTGCGGGGTACGTTCGAAAAGGCGACCTGGGTCCAGGCCCAGATCCTCAGACTGCTGCGCGTACCGCTGACTGTTGACCGCTTGCTCAAGCAGCTCTCCACGTATACCACCATCAGAGTTACCGGGCAGGACGTCAAACAGTTGTGTGCCGACGCTTCGCGCAAAGGTTTGACGATGGATGCGCGCGTAGCCGACATGCGGGTATGCCAGGCACAACAGACTCGCGCCAAAGCCAACCGGCCGCAAGTGCTACTGCGGAAGTTGTTTTACCTGCGCATTCCGTTGGTCAAACCCGATGCCTTTCTCGGGCGTACTGTCCACCTGGTCCGTCACCTGGCCGGTCCGGTCGCGATGCCGGTATTCCTGTTCATCTCGATGATCGGCGTCATATTGCTGGCGCAGCGATTTGACGCCTATCTGTCAACCTTCCCCTATTTCTTCAATCTGCGCGGCACCATTTGCTTCACGCTCGCCATCGCCGTGGTCAAAACTGTCCACGAACTTAGTCACGCCTACGTAGCCAAGGCCCTGGGCAACCGGGTCCCGACCATGGGCGTGGCGTTGATTTTTCTCTTTCCAGTCGCTTACTCCGATGTTACGGACTGTTGGCGCATGCGCAGCCGGCGCAAGCGACTACTCATCAGCCTGGCGGGGGTGATGGCCGAGTTGGTGATTGCTGGAATTGCACTGTTTGTTTGGGCAATGAGCCCCGCTGGGCTGCTCAAGAGCGTCTGTTTTGTCGTCTCGTCAGCGACGCTGATTTCAACGTTATTAGTCAACCTTAACCCGGCCGTGCGCTTCGATGGGTATTATGTACTGAGCGATCTTCTGGGCATCGATAACTTGCAGAGCCGATCCTTTGCAGCCACCCGTTGGGTGCTGAGGCGCCACCTGCTGGGCATGAACGTGGAAGCCCCTGAGGTCGGATTGCCGCAGCGGCGGTTGGCCGTCATGGTCGCCTACTCGGTGTTCGCCTGGATTTACCGCCTGTTCCTCTACTCAGGGATTGCCCTGATGCTCTATCATTGGGTGACCAAGGTGATTGGCGGTATTCTGTTTGCAACGGCAATTTACTCCTTCATCGTGAAACCGGTCGTGACGGAAGCCGTCAGCGTGATGAAGATGCGCAAACGATTCGGCTGGAACCCGCGAATGGTTGTGGTAGGTATTCTTTGCGGTTTGGTCTTGCTGTGGGTGTCCTTACCACTGCCGCGCTGGCAGGCGGTGCCGGCCACGACGGTCCCCCAGGATAGCCAGATGATCTACACGCCGGGTGACGGGGTGATCCATCAGCTCGGCATTGGCCTTGGCAGCACCGTGCGTAAAGGGCAGGCGTTGTTCGTGATCGACTCGAACGAACTTGAGAGCCAGGCCCGGCTCGCCCTTCTGGAAATGCAACGAATCGGCATCGAACTGGCCGTGATCAAGAGCGACGACAAACGACGGGCACTGCTCCCGCAAAAGACAAAGGAGATGGGCCGTGCCACTGCGGCATTGGAAAGCATTCGTGCCGCGATTGCGCGAGATCGGATTGTGGCCGAGGTGGATGGTACAATTGTCGAGTGGGACGAGAGTGTGTGCAATGGAACGCCGGTCGGCGTCAATCGGGTTCTCGGTAAGATCGTCGATCACCGCGCCCCGGTCGTGGCGTGCTACGTCAGGCACGATCTAGTATCGGATGTCGCAGTCAATGATCGCGTGTACTTCACCTCAAACGCAACGCCTGGTCGCATATCGGGCATGGTGACAAACGTTGATCCGGTGCGTACGGCCTTCCTTGAACATCGCGGTTTAGCCTCAATCTCGGGCGGTGATATCGCCGTCACGGTGGACGCGCAGGGCCGACTCGAGGTCATTGATAGTTATTACGAAGTCGAGGTGATGCTCGACCATCCGGCCAACGCACTTCGCTTGGGCCAGACCGGCAGGGTGTGGCTGCGCAGCGCTCCCCGATCACGTCTTGTCGATTTGGTCGGATATATTTACAGGGTTCTCATCCGCGAGAGCAGTTTCTGACAGACGCATGCATGGCGACTCGTTACCTCGCACACTGACCAGCACTCACGCTGCAGGAACAGACAATACTCTACGCGCACAGAAAACCGTGGCTGCGAGTATTATCGCGGCCAGTGCCCGATGGAACACGATGGCTTTCTATTGAGCCACGAGTGCAGCAAGCGGTTCGGATACGGAAGAATCGTCTGCGAGCTTCGCAGCCAACTGGGCGAACCTGCCTTCACACCTCAAGAAGGCCTCTACAACGGTGGAATCGAATTGTGAGCCGCTCCCTTCCCGGATAATCGCCACAGCCGTCTCGTGGGGCATAGCGTCCTTGTAGACTCGCTTCGTGGTCAAGGCGTCGTACACATCCACGACCGCCGCGATGCGAGCGGAGAGCGGAATATCCGCGCCCTTGATGGCCCGGGGGTAACCGGTTCCGTCATACCGTTCGTGGTGGCCCCGCGCGATCTCTTCAGCCATTGTCAGGAAACTCACGCCAGGTGCCCGTTCAATAACCGAACGGAGGGTCTTTGCACCAATCTCCGCGTGCATTCTCATTTCTGCCATTTCCTCGGGAGTCAGCTTGCCGGGCTTGAGCAGGATGTGATCGGGGATCGCCACCTTACCCACGTCGTGGAGAGGCATCGCCCGTCTGAGATCATGCAGAAACTGTTCGTCGATTTGGTCGCCGAATTGCCTGGTGGCTTCAAGGTCACTCGCAAGGATCACCGAGAACTCCGTCACCCTGTCCAAATGCCTCCCGGTATCAGTGTCGCGGTACTCAGCCAGTTTCGCGAGGGCAATGACGATGGAGTCTCGTGCCTCATCTCGTGCTTGCCGCGTATCAATGTCGTCGATCGCCGACGCGGCGATGTTGCACATCAAGTCCATGTATCTCAGCTCGCCTGGCTCAAACGGACGAGCATCTTGTCGCTCAGTAATGTTTAGGACGCCTACAACCCGTTCCGATAAGCTCAACGCCTTGGATACCAGAGGAACGCTGGCGAAGAACTTGGAATCATACCCGTGACGATGAGGCCATGCCTCCTCGGGAGTATTGATCACGATGGACTCTCGCGACTGGAAAACCCGGCCGGCTATGGAGTCGCCAATGGCAACGCGAACCTCTGCCACGATTGACTCATTCATTCCGATCGCCTTTGCGATGGTCAGGAAACGGTTCTCTTCATCTGGCAACATGATGGAAACCCGGTGGCTGAACGTCAGCTTCGCCGCCGCCGAAACGGTCTTCTCAAGCACAGTATCGCGGCTTTGTTCGGCCACCAGGCTTTGCGAGAACTCCAACAGAACAGCCAGCGCCCTGGCTTGTTCGCTTCTGATCTCGTTGCTGCGAACAAGTTCCAGTTCGGCCCGTTTGCGCTCGCTGATATCGACAAAGCTGTCGAGCAAGTGTTGGCGGCCATTCAGCATTACGGGAATGACCGTCCTCAGAACCGGGACGACCTGCCCATTCGCCTGGAGCAATAAGCGCTCTAGGTTGTCGATCTCGTTTTTGGGGTCAGTAATCGGACACTGTCGCTCCTGGCCCGGACAGATTCGTTTGTGGCACGCCTGACCGATAACCTCTTCTTTGGAAGCCCCGATCATGTTGAGGGCAGCGGGATTGGCCTCAACGATTACGTGGCTCTCGGCATCAATGACGACAACTCCCGCCCGGATGGAGTCCAGAATGCTCCGTAAGCGCTTCTCCTCTGCCTGGAGCGACTTCTGAGCTCGCTCGGATGCTGCCCTGGCTCGCTCGGCGTCCTGCATCATCCTGATTGCCGCGTCACGGGCTTCGGTCAGTTCGGCAACGCGATCCGCCAAAGCCACCTCAGAGCACTGCAGATCACCTACTGCCTTGCACAACTCCTTCTCGGACTGCTGCGCGGCATGCATCGCCCGGCGGAGTTCATTCTCGGACTGATTGCGCTCGCCGATCTCGTGATGAAGCCGCTCATTGATCCTGTGGTACGTGCCAGCGGAACAGCAGAACGCGAGGCAGTAGGCAGCCAAACGTAGCACTTGGCACCACCACCACGCAGCGGACCACAGGACTGAAAGTCCGTATAACACGCCTGCCACAGCAAGAAGCAAACACGAACACGCAAAGAACAGTAGATGGTTATCTTGTTCCCTCCCGGCTCCGTGCCGCATCAGAAACCACAGAGCGGCGGCCAGAAAGCCGAGGCCACCAAGCGTATTCAGGCCCCACGCGGTCGTCGTGAGGACTCCCTGCTCAACCATGACGGGCACCGCGCCCGGGAGACAGAACGAGAGAGCGCAGACTGCAAGCGCTGCTGCGGCCGTCAGCCCGAGAACCCGGCGGACGCGAAGAAAGCCGGCGATTCGGGCAGGCAGCCAAACCAGCGAGAAGAGAGCTCCGCCCGCAAAGACCGCCGCGCTATGTAGCCAGACAAACGTTTCTCCGGGCGCGGCGGCAGTCTGAGCAAGGTCGAGGATGCCCATGGCCAGCAGACCGGCCGAGGTCCAGAGATGATGCTCGCGGTTGTCCTCGTGTTTCCGCAATGCCAGGACAATCCCCACCAGCGCCAGCGCGAGGAACGCTCCACCGGCTTCGATGGCTGCGTGAAACGGTACCTGGTCCCAGCGCCACTCAGGGGCGAGAGCCAGCAGGCCAACACCCCCTGCCATAAGCAGGAATAAACCCGTAAACAGGATCGGTACGGCGGAACGCATGGGTCGCCCCAAACTCATCTTGCATTCCTTGAGTGCCCGTGTCCCTCCGCGTGGAGAGACGGCCGGTGTAGCATGCTCCGGGTTGTGAGGCCTCTTCATGCTGTCATCTCCGGCGACCTGACTACAGGGCACATCATGCCAC
The DNA here is from genome assembly GCA_964579675.1 of uncultured Planctomycetales bacterium. Taxonomy (GTDB): domain Bacteria; phylum Planctomycetota; class Phycisphaerae; order UBA1845; family PWPN01; genus CAZOIA01. The sequence continues at coordinate 11,719 of CAZOIA010000028.1, forward strand.
GCAGTTGTGTTCCCCGAGAAGCAGCAGCATCGCTGCGCACCTGGCCGACGTCCCGAGGCCGAAAACTGCAAGGACTCTCAGGAATGTTGCTCAGATTGAATCCGGCTCTGCCGCGTCGGAAGGTTCCGCCCAAAACGGAACGGTAAACTCCGTTAATGCTACGTAGGGAGCTCATTACAAACGCCACCGCATTCATTCGCACTGATTACGTCTTGATGGCCCATACTGCCATCGTGGGTTCTTTGGATCTACTCTCTCCTACCATCGACACCCCGCTGGACGAGATAGCCGAACACCATGGACCGATAACTATCATGTGTGCACTGATACTCATTCCATTCAGTCGGCGTACCAGTGATGATTGTTTAGGTTATGACTGGACTTTTGCAAAGTTGAGGTAACGCCGATTGTGTCTTGATTCGCCCATAGCCCTAACTTTGTCAGCACGAGCGATGAGCTAGGAGATCGTCTGACTCAGCGTCTCGCGCAACACCGCGGTGCAGGCTTGACTTCTCGCTCCGGAACGACTCTCCAGCGCTGCGGATCGGCTTCAGACCCTTCGACATTCGGAACGTCGGCGTGGACGCTCAGCCTGACGAGCCGTTGGAACTGCCCGGCCCAAGTTCCTTTGATCCGTCGGGACGATGAGGCCGACGAACGCCGGCAGTCCAGTGCGAAGACGAGAAGGAAGACGACGTGGCTGATCGATCCTGGTTCCTTGTCGTTGGCAGTCCTCTCCTCGCCTGCGTCGCCGCATTCGCCGGTCGACCCGTTCGGCTTCACGAGGTGATGAAGGGCGCCAACCGGTGCACCTTCCGGTTCACGTCCGCGGGGCAGCCGTCAGAGAAGGGAAAGCACGCCGCGGGAAGGTACGTGCTCGAAGGGCGCTACAGCCCCCACGGCTCACGGCCGGGCGCGCGGCGGAGCAGCTTGTTCGCCTCGTCGCTGTTCGTGAAACGCTCGGCAGCCGGATCCCATTTCAGATTCCCTCCGACCCGGACGGCGATGTGACCCAGGTGGCACAGCGACGTTGTCCGGTGGCCGACCTCCGCGTCCTCCAGTGTTCGGCCGCGATCCTTGACGCAATCGATGAAGTCCCGTTTCTCGTTCTTGAGCAGCAGGCGCGTCTCATCCGGGCTGATCTTCGATTCGAGAACCGACCGCGGATGTGCGTCGAGCTGCTTGTTGAACCCGGCATGGATCCAACCCTCAGTCCCCTCAAACCGGATGTACGGTTTCTCCGCTTTGTAGATCAGCGTCACACCGTTCGCATAGCGATACGTGATCTCGAACTCCGTCATGACGTTCCACAGGCCTTCCTTGGCCGGGTAGGTGCCCTTACCCGCCACTTCGACCGGACCCGTTCGGTCCGTGTCGTTACCCCACTGCGCGATGTCGTTCAGATGCGCTCCCCAGTTCGTGATCGCCCCGTCGCAGTATTCGCGAATGCGCATCCAGCCGGGACGTGTGTAGCCGCGCCGTGGATGCACCCGCGCCTCCTGATACCGCGCCCGCGGCGCCGGGCCAAGCCACATGTCGAAATGCAGTTCCTCAGGCACCGGCTCAGCCTTGCGGTCAGGCGGCTCGAACTTGTCGATCGGGACACCCGTGCGGATGGTATGCAACTTCCCGATCCGGCCGTTGCGGACCAACTCGCAGGCGCGATGGAAGCTTTCCTTGGAACGGAACTCACTGTCCGTCCGGAACACGCGCTTGTACCGGGTCACGAGGTCGCTGAGCAGGCGGCCTTCCGCGATGCTCCGCGTGAGCGGCTTCTCGCAGCAGACGTCCTTGCCGGCCTTGACCGCGGCCACCGACATCGGCACGTGCCAGTGGTCCGGGGTCGAGATCATCACGGCGTCGATGTCCGCACGGCCGAGGACCTCGCGGAAGTCCGTGTATCGGGCGATGCCTTTGACGTCCTCGGGCGTGATCCCGCCCGCCCACTGCTCCATTCGGGTCTCCGCGATGTTCAGGCGCCAGCGATCGACGTCGCACATCGCCACGACCTGGCAGTCCGGTGCGGCCAGGAACGACCGGAAGTTGGTATAGATCGTCTGCCGGCCCAGGCCGATCATGCCGACGGTGATGCGATTGCTCGGCACGACTCGGCCGTCTTTCCCGAGCGATGAGGCCCGCACGATCGTGGGCGCCCAGGCGCCTGCCGCGGCCGCACCCGCCGTCGCGAGGAGTGTTCGCCGTGTCATCCGCCGCTTCCGAACCATGGCCGATCCTCCTGCTTGACTTCTCGCCCGCACATCGTAAGCGGAGTCCTGGCCAGCAGCAAACGAGGCAGGCACGTCGAGGTTCACGCAACGTGGCCCACGCCGCGCTTTCGTGCATGCTGATCTCCTGAGGCGGGTTGTCGCAGCACGACGCCTGCTCGGATCTGACCACAGCTCGCGTACCGGCGCAGACATGCTAGAATGCCTCTGCCGAGAAGGAGGGTCGCATAGTGAACCGAGCGCCGGGAGGCGCTCCGATGACTTCGCGTGGAGGATTCGATGATGCGAGCGGTTCATCTCCGGCTGGTTGGCCTGTTCTTGCTGAGTGTTCCTTTGCTTGCGACGGCGGAGCCGCAGCGGCTTGAGCCGAGTCAGGCGACGCGGGACGAAGAGAAGCCGATTCTATGGTACGACCTCCGGTTGCTGCCAATCGAGGGGCAAGGCTGGACGGAAACCAAGGCCGACTACGATCGGTTGCCGGCCCGGGCGGAGGGCAAGATCCGCAAGGCGGTCTGGGATCTCAGTCGGCACTCGGCCGGTATGGCGGTTCGGTTCGTCACGGACGCGACGGCGATCCATGCCCGGTGGGCGCTGACGTCGCCCCGGCTGGCGATGCCGCACATGGCAGCGACCGGTGTCAGCGGACTCGACCTCTACGTGCGGGATGCCACCGGTCAATGGCGATGGCTGGCGTGTGCTCAGCCGACCAAGCAGACAAACAGGGTGAACCTGGTTTCGGACATTCCGAGTGGCGAACGAACGTACATGTTGTACCTGCCGCTGTACAACGGCGTGTCGTCGGTGGAGATCGGGATCCCCGAGGGCAGCTTCCTGGCGGCGGCACGGCCTCGACCAGAGGTACTCCGCAAGCCGATCGTGTTCTACGGCACCTCGATCACGCACGGGGCGTGTGCGTCGCGGCCGGGGATGGTGCACACGGCAATCCTGGGGCGGCGATTCAACCGGCCGGTGATCAACCTCGGCTTCTCCGGCAACGGGCGGCTGGAGACCGAGGTCGTCGAGTTCATCGCCGAGATCGACGCGGCCGTTTACGTCATCGATTGCCTGCCGAACCTCTCCGCCGAGCAGGTGACGGCTCGTACGGGGCCGTGCGTCGAGATCCTGCGGGCGGCGCATCCGGATACACCCATCCTGCTCGTCGAGGACCGCAGTTACGCCAATGCACATCTGCTGACCGGCAAGCGGGAGCGCAACGAGACCAGCCGAAGGGCTTTGCGGAAGGTGTACGAAGAGCTCAAGGCCGCCGGCGACAAGCATCTCCACTACCTTCAGGGCGAGCATCTGCTCGGCGACGACAGTGAGGGGACGGTGGACAGCTCGCACCCGACGGACCTGGGCTTCATGCGCCAGGCGTCGGCGTTCGCGGAAGTGCTCGGGCCGATCCTGCCGAGGAGGGTGAAGTAGCACGCCGTCGCGGCCTTTCTGGATCCGACACCAGATTGGCCCGGCGCCCTCATGTACCGGTCTGGAACGGGGGGGGAGAAGCTGGATAAGCCGGCCATAGGATTGGAGGAGCATCTCCATGATCGCGGCGGCGGCTCCGAAGCCTCCCTCCAGGGTCACAGGCTCGTACTCATACATCGACCAATCGCACAAGTTCTCCTCGTCAGCGAGGACGGGATTCTGCGGCGGGACACCGTGGGTGGACGTGATAAGTATGCCCCATGGCCGTGTTAAACCGCAGTGTGCCGTCGTCCCCCCGGGCGGGCACTTCCTTGTTCGCGGTCATGTCGTCAACTCGCCACAGTCGGACAGTATCGGACCGTGCCAGTGTGCAGGGATTGCCCGCCAGGGACTCCAGCGTGATCGACCGGATGCCCGTCTCAGTCCGTTCGGCCGACACCACGAAGGCGTCCTGAGCGCCGAGGTTTTCGAAACCGCCCTCGAAGTCCTCCGGCACGGCCGGGAAGGCGCGAATCACACCCGTATGCGACTGAAGGAAGTTCTCGATCGCCATGCCGTCGTCCGGCTCGTAGATGCCCAGGCGCCGGCGAACGGTTCGGAGGTATCCCCGATGCGGCGGCCAGACGTTTATCAGCTCCAGTGTCCGCCGCGCCAACTCGATCTGTTCCGGCGGTGAATCGAGACCTATGTCGTCTCCCCAGAACACGGATGTCAGCGGTACGGCAATGTTGTACTCGACAGGTTGGGCGCGGGCCACATCGATGAAGATCGGCCCTTGCCCGGTCTCGATCGTCGGGTAGCCGGGCATATGTTCGGCGATGTCATTCCACCGCGATGCGTCGTCGGCGTCGGTAGGCCGCGCGGGCTGAAGCCCGCCGCTCTCTGAGGCTACGGTCGTGGTGTCAGAAGAATCGCTGAGTTTGAGAACACTACTATATACGAGGTTCACAACCGCTGTCTTCGCCGCCGCGCCAACGCGCCCCAGGCCGCTATCAGCAGGAGCGTGGACGGCGGCTCGGGCGTCGTGACCGGATCGTAAGCCATCACCAGGCCTGCCTCCACCGAGAAATAGGAGATAACCGGCAGGTCGTTATTGTCGAATGCCACGGCGGCGACGCTATCGGAAACCGGGGCCATGTTCATGCCGGACACGGGGTCCACCAAAGGCAGGATAACGTCGGCCCAACCGCCACCGTCGTTGACCCGGTAGTGGACGGCGCCGTCGGCACCCACGTACGCCATACCCGGGTGACCCTGGCGGCTGAAGACGAGATCGACGCTCTCGCTCTCCACGCCGGTCGCGATGGTCTCGGACTCCCACCCGCCGGAAACCGGGTCGAACCACGCATAATCGAGCGTGTGCGACGAAATGCCGAGATAGGCCAGGCCCGGCAGGTCGTTGGAGCCGAAAGCCAGCGAGAGATAAGGCAGCCCGAGGCTTGCCGACGTGACATTGACAGCGTTCCAGGTTCCGGCGACCGGGTCCTCGTAGGCGAAGTTGATCTCGGTAGTATCCCCCCAGTAGGCCACACCGATCCGATCCTGGCTGTTGACAGCCATGCTGACGCGACGCCCGTTGATTCCCAAGCCATCGCCGGTGTCAGGCGCGTCGATATCCCATTGGCCACCGTCGTAGGCGGCTACTCGGATTCTGAAGCTCGCGGAGGCCATATCCGAATAGGCGACCACCGGCCGGTTGCCCGACATGTAGGCCAGATCAGGCGCCCCGATAGTGCGCAGGCTGGATGTCGTGGGCGTAGAACTCTGCCAGCCCTGACCGGCATACTGGGCGAAGTGGACGGTGGTTCCGTTTTGCCAGACCGCCCCGACGCGGCCGTCCTGACCCGGCCTGCTTCGGACGTAGCTGGCGCATTGAGGCGGCGTCAGGAAACCCAGGCTCGACCGCTTCCAGCCGGTCGGCTTCAACCGAGCACCGACCAACTGGCCTTCGAGCCCGCCGCTGTCCGAGCCTTCGTAGAACACCTTCGGGAAATTCGACCCCTCACCGATGGACATCGCGAGGCCGCCGCCGGGTACGGAAGGACTGTCGTCGATCTGCTGAAACGTCCAGGTGATACTCGCACCCAGGGTATGCGACGCTGCCGCCAGGAGCATCGCCAGCACGCCGCTCAGTGAGCCTGTTCGATAGCTTGTCATCTGCGCCTCCTCATGTCGTGGACTGAGACGTAAATCCTCGATCGCGTCCAGCGCTGCGGCAAGTTCGCCTCGTTGCGGCATCTTCACACCAGGTGATCGTGGCCGGTCGCACGCGAACAACGGGCCACAGGCTTCAGCCTGCGCGGCCCCGCGTCCACGGGAGGGGCGTCCGGTCGCGTACGGTGATTGGGATTCCATCGCCTTGGGCCAAGGGCAACGACGCCGGCTGCCATCAGCAAAACGAGCGACGCTGGCTCGGGCGTAACAACTGGATCGTACGCCAGCACCACACCGTAGCCCTGCCTGTAATAAGCGATCACAGGAAGGTCGTTACAGTCAAACGCCAGGACGGCCGGTGTGTATGGGCTCGGCGTGATTGGCAGACCAGTCACGGGGTCGGTTCCGCTCGGCAGGATGATGTCCGCCCAGCCGCCGCCATCGTTGATACGGTAATGCACCTGCTGGTCCGTCCCCACGTATGCGACCGCTGCGTGGCCAAGGCTGTTGTAGACCAGGTTGACCCGCGTGGAGGCTACATCGCTCGCAATGGAACCGCTCTGCCACTGGCCCGATTGAACATCGAAGCTGGTGAAGTCCAGGGCCCTCCAGTCCGTGAAGAACGCGATGCCCGGCTCGTCTCCGGCGTTAAAGGCCAGCGACGGAGCGGGCGAGGGCCAAGAACACTCAGCGATCGGAGCGGAGATATCCCACATTCCGCCCCCGGGCTCCTTCATCGCAAGGTACAGCTCGTCGGAGTAGGCGGAGCAATAGGCCAGGCCGATGTTGTCTCCGCCGTCCACTGCCACGCTGACCGCGTAGCCTGGTCCCGCGCTTTCGATGTCCCATGCACCAGCACCGTAGACACCGACTTTCATGACATTGACATTGTCATCCGTAAATGCCACCACCGGACGATTGCCGGACAGATAGGCGACGTCCAGCCCCGCCACCGCACCCGAGAAAGAGGCGACGGTAGAAGTCGGCCAGCCGGGGCTAGTGGACTGGGCGAACTGAATGTTTCTGACGCCGTTCACGGGGCTCACCCAGGCTACGCCGACGCGCCCGTCCTGTCCCGCCTCGCTCCTCGCCCAATAGGTATACGAGGAGGAATCCAGACACGAGGGCAGCCAGCCTGCCGGCGACAGGGAGGCGGCGACCAGAGACTCGTGAGCCGCCTTATAGAAGACCGCGGGCCATTTGGCCCCGGTGCCGATCGACATCGCCAACACGTCGTGTTCAGGGTTCCCCCCGTCATCCACCTGCTGGAAACTCCATGTGACCGTCGCCGCCGGAGCCGGGGGCGTCCAGATCAGCAGCAATGCTGCGGCTGCGGCACATCCTATGAATCTGATAGACCTTGTCATCATGGCCTCCTCGTCCATCAACCCGGCCTCAATCCGCGCAGTTGGGGTCCGACGGGACACCGGCCCCGCGGTGGCAGTGCTGGAAGACGCCGAAGTCTTCCTGGTCAACGTCGTCGTCGGCGTCGAAATCGGCCACGAGGCAGGCCGGGCCATTTTGCGAGAGCCCCGGGCCGGTCGCACAGGATTCAAAGAACAGGTAATCATCCCCATCGACGTCGCCGTCGCAGTCGAAATCGGCGGGCTTGCCCAGAAGGCTTGTCTGGCCGATGAGCTTGACCCGCCCGTTGGTGTCGTCGTGGCAGGCGACGGCCCACCGGCCCTGAGCGTCCAGAGCCAGACTCGGCGTCGGGCCGATGATGCCCGCGTCCAACTGTGTAGTCACCCAGCCGAAATCGCTGGTCGCCAGATGGAGCGACTGATCCGCATCGTTGACGTAGGCGATCCTGATCCGGTTGGCCTCGTCGATCGCCATGGCATGGGGCCCGATGGTGACGGGGATACCGGATACCGCCGTCTGCGTGGTCACGCTGAGAATGTTGAATCGCAGGACGTCCAGCCCGTTCGATGAGGCATACGCCACGTGCGGGGCATCGACGGAATCAAAAGCAAGCGAGATCCCGTCGGCCGGGGGCGAACCCACGACGGAATGTGCCCGCCTTGACCAGCCGCCCGCGGTTAATGTCGCCACGACAACGTCGTCGTCCATGTCATGGTAAGCGACGACGGGGTGGTCCTGGTTGTTCACCCCAAGGGCGATGTTCCGTTCCCCCGAGTTGACCGGTGCCGCCGCGGGAATCGGCTCCGTGACCCAGTGACCCGCCTTGATGTCAAAGAAACTCACGCGGGGGATGCGGTCCGGCTTGACCAGGGCCACGTAGGGCCGATCCACCGAGTCGAGCGCGTAGACCGGCAACATGCCAGCGTCGGCACCGTCAATCTCGACTGTGCTCAGACCGAACAGCTCTCCGCCGTCCAGGGTGTAGTACAAACCGGGCCCCGGGCCGCCCAGACTGCGATGAACCACGGAAGGAAACCCCAGCGTATCGACGGCAAGTGAGGGCGTGAACCCCGGCGTGCCAACGTCGTACAGCGTCGAGAGCGACACATCCGTGCACAAGACACGGGCCAGCTTGAGCTTGCCCTGGGGCCCATGACGAAAGGCGACCCGTACCTCGTCGGCGTCGCCGAAAGCGACGTCCGGTTTGGCTGTGGGGTCGGTGCCGGTGTCCACGATCCGGCTCGGGAAACCGGCCCGGGCTTGCCGTGCCGCGGCCAGCGCGAGCAGGCCCATTGCCACGCAGGCCCCCAGGGCGCCTGGGCGCAGCCTCACGGCCACCGTGCGCTTCTTCCTCCCAGGCATGGTCACCCCTGCTGCCCCCGGCGAATCACCCCGACCAGGCCGATCAGCACCAGCAGGCCGGTGGCCGGCTCCGGCACCGGGTCGTACGCTAGCAACAGGCCGCTGTCCGCGTAGTACGCGATCAACGGGATATCGTTGCCGTCGAAAGCGACCGCGGCGTCCACGCCAAAGGTCGGGTCCACGTCGAGCGAGGTGTCGGGATCGACCCCCGTCGGCAGGATAATGTCGGCCCACCCCTCGCCGTCGTTGATCCGGTAATGCACCGTGAGGCTACTGTCTACGTAGGCCAGCGCCGGGTGCCCCTGGCTGTTGAAGGTCAGGTTCACACGCTGGCTGCTGACGCTGGTGGACAACAGATCGACGGCCCACTGGCCTGACTGCGTGTTGAAGTAGGCGTAACTGAGGGTATCGGAACCATCATCGAGGACGGCGATGCCGGTTTCGTCGTTGGGCCCGAAATCCAGGGACATGTGCGTGGGCGAAAACGAGCCCACGGGCATCTCGATCCACGTTCCCGAGGAGACGTCGTTGAGGGCGAACAAGACGGTGTTACCGTTGCGGAAAGCGACCCCGACGCGGTCCTGGCTGTCCACGGCCAAGGTGGGTTCATTGCCCAGGCCGACCGTGTCCGTGTTCCAGCTCAAGCCGTCATGTGCGGCCACCGCCACGGTGTCATTGGAGCCGCCGCTGCAGCAATAGGCGACGACCGGCCGGTTGCCCGAAAGGTAGTCAACGTCAGGTCCACCCACCAGGCTCATACCGGGGACTGCCGGGACGGTGGAGCTCTGCCAGCCCAGGTTGGAGGACTGGGCGAACTTGATCTCCTCGTTGCTGCCCCACCAGGCGACCCCCACACGTCCGTCCTGGCCGGGGCGAGCCCGCACCCCGGAACCCGAACCCAGCGCGAACTGGGACCAACCGGCCGGCGTGAGCGAAAAAGCCTGCAGACCGCCGTCATGAGGCGAGAACACGGTCGGCCACGTCGCGCCGGTACGCATCGCGCACGCCACGTCGGTCGTCGGGTTGCTTGGGTTCCCAATGATCTGCTGAAAAGTCCAGTTCAGGGTCGTTGCCATCGCGTGCGGCCCGGCCATCGACACGACCAGCACCGCAACGCCAGCCATCAATCGTCCTGAAGGGGTCATGGTGTCCTCCTTTTCTAAAGCCTGTCGAGTTGTTGTCGTCCCTCGGATACATGGATACCACCCGAATGGGGGCAAACCTGCTCTCTTTGAACGGAAGTGAGGATAGATGCTTGCGCGAGAAACGCCGACCGGCAGGGCCCTCCAGGGTCCTTTGTGGACGCGCTCAGCCGCTGAGCTTTCGGATGCACCTCAATCCCCATGTTGCGGCTCATCGCAAACGGTCATTCGCAGGGTCGTAATCGGGTCGATGGGGTTTCTCTCCCATCACCCACTAAGCCGGTATATTACAGGATGTCGCCTTGTTTTGTCAAGAGCTTTTTTTTTCGAGATTCCGCCGGGCACGATCGTATCGCGGTGGCGATACAGGCGAACCGCCATGTCGCCTGGTGACAGTCCGGTAGCCTGACCTGCCATCACGATCAGGTTCCGCACGGCGCTGACAAAGATCCGCAGCTCAACGGCCTTGTCCCCCTTGACTGCGCGGAGCAGGACCGAACGCTGGTCGTCATCATCCACGGTCAATGTCCCGCCGTCGGCGATGAATCTCAGTTGCAGGATGATATGATCTGGCCCACCGGCTTGGGACAAGGGAAGTCATAAGAACCATAGGCCGTGTAGTAGCGCTTGCCATTGAGGATCGCTGGATCACCGGCCCGAGCCATCTCCATGATCCTGGCGAGCGTGAGAACCGGCTCGATCGGGGCGGCCTTGCGCCGATCCCAGAGGTCGCTCTTGCCGACGCTCAACGTGGGGGCCGTGTCCGGACCCCAAACGATCACGCCCACGTCGTCATTGCACAAGCGACGAGTGCCCGGCTCCGAGCTGAGCACCGAAGATCCCGTCTCGTCGGGTTGAGCAAGCAGTACGAGCGACAGCATGATGCACAGGGGTATCTGCATGGTGTACCTGCAAGTCCGGGGTCAATCAGCCGGGGCCGTGGTGACCGCCGTCAGCTTCGTCCGGCCCGACGACTGGTACGTTCCTATGACGAAGCGATAGAGGGCATCGTACATCTCGCGTCCGGCGCCGGGCGTTTCGGCCAGCCGCTTCACCACGTTGCCGCCCTCGTAATAGCCCAGCAGAGCGTGCTTCATCCACCCGTACTCTACGCCGGCGTCCAGATAGGCCCAGAACCGATCTTGCCGCTCCTGGGACTCAAAGACCCTCCCATCGAATTCGATCTCGATGCCGCAGCCGGCCGCCAGGGCCTTCCTTGCCGTCTTCGCCAGTCGATCGGACTCGACCTTCGGCGGGAAAAAGTAGTTGGGCTGCAGCATGGTGGCGTCGATACCGCGCTTTCGCCACTCGCTGACCCCCTGGGCGCTGAAATAGGGAATCCAGAACAGCTTGTAGCCGAGCTTGTGAATGTACCCGGCCGTCGTTTCGACAATCGTATTGCTGCGTGGAGGGATGCTTTCGGCGGTCCAGTAGAAGCCGATGAGCCGCAGGTGCCGGTACCGGGCCGTACGCCAATGCCGGAGCACGCGGTCGATATACCATTGGAGCGCGCTGAACCGGTCCTCCTCCTTGCTGAAGTCGAGCTTCCCGCTGTGCCCCGGCAGAGGGCCGAACTCCCGGATCGGGCTCAGCGGGATCGGCAGCGCGATGACGATGTTGACCTGGTGATCCGGCTGGCCGAGCACACGCCCGGCGCTCTCCACGGCACTCTCCATACCTGCCAGACCGGTTTTCTCGCGGAACCAGCAGTCCGCCAGCCACGCCCAGTCGTCCGCCGTGGCCTGGACCTTGCCTTGGCTGTAGTGATGCAGCATCGCGCCGTTATCGCAACGAAACTCGAGCAAGAGGAAGCTGTCAAAGAGCCAGTCGGTCGGCTTGCCCTTCTCGTCCACGTGGGCGACGTACGGGAGGATCGCATCCGGCGTCCATTCGACGCGGTTGTTGCTGCCGTGATAGATCAGGCAGAGATGCCGCACCCTGGCCGCTTCCGGCGCGCCCCCTCGCTGATAGGTCCACGCCTCCGGCGGGCCCCCACACGTGGTCAAGGCGGCGAGCATTGTCGCTATCAACATGTACATGAGCACCTCCTTGGGGAGGGACGGCTATCGCGACGACCTCCTTGCAGCCGACAAGGGGAATCGCTGGTAATCCGAGCAGAGCTTGACCGCTTCGCCATCGCCGAGCTTGGGTGTGGCGGTGTCCGAAGCGATCCACGGTTCTTTCGGGCTTGTATCGCCACTGTGGTATAGTCACCCCGACCGAAGCGGAAGTCCAGTCTCACGGGAGCCGGTGCGGTCGAATGAACTGCAACTGGTATGTACGGACGTTACATTCCATGCCATCCAGATGGAGGCTTACCCCTGAAACGACGAGCACGGTTGTGTCTGTCCAGCATATCGATTGCGGTCAGCGCGGCTCGGGGCGGCTGGATTCGAAGCAGCGATTCATTTCGTTCGGCATCGTCCCAATGACCTGGCTCGCCTGCGCTCTTGGCGTCCGAGGGACGCTAACATCGATCCCCCCTGAATCCTGGGTCGGGCGAAGCCCGGTGTGGAACGGGTGGTCCTGCGCGCTGGTACACCCTCTGTGCATGTGCCCGTACATTGGAGCGGCGCCGCCCGGTACCGGAGGGAAGAGCGAGAGGGTTAAACTCTCAGTCGGCGCAAGTCGGATCGGCTGGGCCATTCGGCCCCAAACAGCATCGCTGGAAGAGCCCGAAGTCAGATTGACCAACGTCGTTGTTACCTGAAGATGATGTACAGAGCAACCATCGCGATGAACAGAACTCCCGCCAGAAGTCTGTAGTTGCCGAGTCCGGGCCACGCCTCGCCCCGCAGTGCGTCCAGCGGGCTCCTCCAGACCAGAGTCCCGACCCGGGCCGATGCCGACGCCGGGCTCAAGAGGGACACCACGGCGAGCACGCCGGAACATACCACGAACAAGTAAAAGGCCGCCATCATGAACGGGACCTTCCACTCGATGTACGCCTTCAACCATTGGGCCTCTTTGAAGAAATCGAGCAGGAAGACGACAATCCCCAGAACCGAGCCGGCCACCAACGTGGTCAACGCTGCCGGCGCGGAAGCCCGTCTCCAGAAAACCCCCCAGACGAACACGGCCGTAATGGGCGGCGCGATGTAGCAGATCAGCGCGTTGATGCCCTGATAGATGCTTTCATAGTGGGCAATCTGAGGGGACCAGAGAATGGCTGCGATCATGGCGATGAAGGTGGCCACGCGGCCCACCGTCACCAGGGAACGTTCGGACGTCTCGGGACGCAATTGCCTGTAGATGTCGTAGCTGAAGAGGGTGGCGATAGAGTTAAGCGCGCCCGAGACGGTGCCCATTAACGCAGCCAGCAAGGCCGCCGTCACAACCCCCTTAAGCCCCATGGGAAGGATCTGGGTAATCATGAAGGCGTATACGTCCTTGTCATCTTCCAGCGGAGGAAGCTGGCCCTGGTTGATCAAGGCCAGGCAGATCGTGCCCGGCAGGACGAATATAAACACAGGCAGGATCTTGATGAACCCCGCGAACAGCGGGCCAACCCGGGCGTGGTTCTCGTTCTTGGCCCCGAGGACCCGCTGTACGATCGTCTGATCCGCGCACCAGTACCACAGCCCGATGACCGGGTATCCCAGGAATACCGAGTACCAGGGCAGGTTCGCGGGATCGTCGGCCGAGCGCAGCAACGTCAACTTGACCGGTTCGACACTACTGGACAAACCCTCCCAGCCGCCGACGTTCCCGTACCCGATCGCCGTGAGGCAGATCGCACCTATCAACAGAATCACGGTTTGGATCGACTCGGTCACGACCACTGCAAGCAGGCCGCCGATGATCGTGTACAGCCCGGTCAGTACCGCAACCGCGATGATGCTGTAGTAAATATGGATGCCGAACAGACCTTCCAGCACCACGGCTCCGGTGTAGAGAGAGAAGCCGATGTGGATGAATATGGCTGAGACGATCGAAAGCACCGCCAGCCAGTTGCGACAGGCGCGGCTGTAGCGCCGTTCCAAAAAGTCGGGCAGCGTCGCAACCCGCGAGCGAATGTAGAAAGGCGCGAAGAACAGCGAAAGGGCAATGAGAGTGAAAGGCGCCATCCACTCGAAGTTGCCGTAGGCTAACCCGTTCTTGTAACCCTCCTGGGCCTGGCTGACCAGGTGAATGGTTGAGATGTTCGTCGAGAACAGGGCCAGGCCGATGACCGGCCAGGTCAACGTACCCCCGGCGAGGAAATACGCTTTCCCGTCGGCCCCGCGGCGTCGACGGAGGCCAGAGAGACAGCCGATGGTGACGATTCCAATGAGGTAGGCAACGATGATCAGCAGATCCGCTGTGCCGATGGACAGCTTCATGGCGAGCATGGATGATCTCTCCCGTTTGGGCTGTCTGATCCGACGGTGGGGTCTCGGACCGGGTGAGACGCAACGGGCCTAATCGGCATGGAAGACCTCCTGGAGGTTATGCCACCACTCGTCTTCGCCGGCCGCGGGCAGCTTGAACTGAAGCGGATCGGTGTGCTTCCACCATCGCCGGGTCGCCGGGTCGGCCTTCATTTTCTCCATGTCTTTCTTGAAATCTTCGCCGGTGTACTCGAAGTAGCCGAAGAGGCAGTACTCATCGTTATCGATCTCGGCGAGGTAAATCGAGTAGTTGTGGATATTGCACTCCCTGATCATTCGGAGCACGTCCGGCCACACGTCGGCATGGAGGCGCTTGTACTCGTCGATCCCGTCGGTCTTGAGGCCGATGGCCATGCCGAAGCGCTCAACCTGCCGGGGCTGCTCCGCGCAGCCGAGGACCATCAGAGAGAACCAGACTGAAATCGACGCCAACATCAGGATCCTGGTCTCGTATCTCATGCGCGTGATCTCCTCCAAAGCGGATGGGGCCGGACACGCCGGCCGCGAGGGCATCTCAGTGCTGATTCACGTCAGCGGCCGGGCCGTCGAGTTGGAGGGCGACAATCGTATCGACCTCGGCCCGATCCGCCTCGGGAACGGAAATCGTGATCCCCTCTCGAGTCTACCTGACCGTTGCCGTCCCGCCGGTGAGGACCGAGCTGCCGGTGATGCTGCGGTCGATCGCAGGCAGCGTGACGGGGCCATCCTCCCAGTTTTTGCTCCGAGCGCCGGTCCTGAACGCCGCAAGGTGGGCCTCCTTACGACATCATACCAATTTGAGTTGGGCGGGTTCAATCGGCGGCCCGAGAAAAACATCGCATTCACGACGACGGCCCTGTATCACGCGGCAGTCAATGTGGTAGGCTTTGTCCTGATGGGACTGTGACGACCAGACACCATTGCCTGGCATCCCTGAGAACACCCGAGCAACCTCCCCCAATCTGGAAGTAATCTGGAAGTTGGCAGCCAAGTAATGGGAAACAAAAGGACTCACAGCGATTCAACGGGATGGAACGGGGCTTGACACAGTTCCGTAACCCCTTATGTTGGCGTGATATAGGTATGCGGGCGTAACTCAGTGGTAGAATGCCAGCGACCGAACATCTCTTCTCTAAGCTGTGTACGGCGGTTGAGAAACGTGGCGCCTGGGCGGGTGCCGACGGTCGGTTCAAAAACGTGGCGCCCTGGATTACCTCGTCTGTGAGTTCTGGCTACAATACCGAGCTTTTCACTTTCGGGTTGTGATGGATCCACGGCCAGGGCAAGAGGGGTGCTGCGAGACATGGAGAAGTGGACGGAGATCCGTCGACGGGTGCTGGTCGATCGGCAGAGCAAGCGGAGCGTGTGCCGGGAACTGAACATTCGCTGGGACACGCTGACCAAGATCCTGGGACACACCGAGCCGCCGGGCACGAGGCGGCTCGTGGATGGAGAGGAAGGCGTTGTCGAGTTGGCGGTAACCGATGCCACGACGATCCAGCTTGCGGGCCAGCCAGTCATGGCCGTTGATGTAAACCTGGATCATGAAGGGGAACCAGGTGGTGATGCGGATGTGCATGGAGCCGAACTCGCGGTCCAGGAAGTAGAAATAGAGGCACAGGCATTTGCGGCGGGCGGAGACCAGGGGTGGTCGGCCCACCCTGGGAACGACCTTGAAACTGCCGCAGGATCGCCCGAGCCCGCTCCTCTTTGCGCAAGGGCCCGTTAAGATGGATCAATGGGCGGCCGGCCCGTTGGGCCCTGGCCTTGGCGCACCGTCATGCCAGCAAGTGACATACCGTGCAGGGCTGGACCCCTGCGCGGCGTTTTCTGGCCGTGCCGCCCAGCGGAAGACCAGCTCGTCGCCCTGAGCTTCCGGATGCGAGTCGCGGACTTGTTCGGCTTCGAGTGGGCATAATTCGGCACCCGCTCCTCTTGCCGAGGCTGGGTCGGTATGCGGGCGTGCAGACGGTCGGCCTGCTCGGCGGCGGGTTCGACGCCGGCATCCACCCCGCCACGCTGGCCGAGCAATTCAATGGACCTCGGGAGACCGCGCACGACCATATCGCAGACGTGGATCCCCTGCTCGAGCACGTGCAGGCTTGAGCGCAGGTGCCGGCTTGTCGGTGCCGGAGGCACGCTACGGACACGCCACCGCGTGTCCGTTCAAGCTCTTGATCAGTGCCATGTCGATCAGATCGATATGACCGTCCAAATTCACATCAAACCAGGCGTTGTCGGTTGCAACCGGTGCCCCGTTCAGGCTCTTGACCTGTGCCATGTCGATCAGGTCGGTCCTCCCGTCGCCGTTGGTGTCGCCGGCTAAGACGGCAAATCGGGCGTCCGGGCCCAACAGCTCGTGCCCGTCGAAATCGACGAGCCCGCGGAGGTGGATCGCCAGGCAAGACGCGTCCGGCACCGCTTGCAGCCCGATGGTCAGCTCATTGCCGGCGATGCCGACCGACTGCACCATCCCGGCCGACACGCCGACTTCGGACGCATCCGGCACACCGTCCTCAGCGAGGATCGGTTCACTGAAGGTGAAGATCAGCGTCGTGGGCCCGTTGTTCCGGCACTCGCCGGTAGTGACGAGCCCCCCGTCAAGGGGCAGAACGATGTCGAGCCCGCCTGCCGGACCGTGTTCCTTTCGGGAAACGAGACCCACGGGGGTCGGATAGCCCGCGAACTCATAAGCTCCCATGTCCACGATGGGGCTGCCCTCGGGGGCACGGCCCGTGTCCGGGGTTGCCGGATCGTCGAAGAAGCGATCCTGCCCGTCGATGTCCACCGGGGCTTCGGGGGGCACGGCGGTGCTGTCGCCTGCGTCGATGCAGGGTGAACCGTCGAGCAGCCGATAGTTGCCGGACCACGCATAGGCCCAGAGCGGGTCCACGTCGAGGTTGCCGTCGCTCCAGGTCAGCTCCGATCCGTCACCGACGTAGATGGCCGCCGGTCCGTCTTCCACGTCACTGTAGGCGACCGTGAGCGTTGAGCCGAACCCCAGGTTGATCCTCGGGGCCTGGGCCGGCATACCGTTCCAGAGGATGCTGTTCGTGAGCGTGACGTGGCTGCCGATGGTGCTGATCTCGGTGCTTCCTTCGTCGGCCTCGTTTCCGAAGAAGACGCAGTTCGTCAGCGTGGCGGTGCAGTTGAAATCAAATGACGCGCCCCCGCCGCCGAGGTCGCCGGCGGTGTTGTGGTGGAATACGCAGTTCGTGATGGTCGGGTTGCTTTCCCGGTCGCAGGCGATCCCACCGCCGCCGCCGTTCGCCCGGTTCCGGGTCAGCACGCAGTTCGTGATCGTGGGGTGGCTGCCCTGGTCGTTGTAGATGCCACCCCCGCAATGACCCCAATTCCCGCGGATCACACATGCGGCGATGGTCGGGCTGCTGGCAAAGCACTTGATCCCGCCGCAACTGCTGCCGTCGCCGTTGTCGATGACGGTGCAGTCCGTGATGGTGGCGTCCGAATAGAGACAGTAGATGCCCCCGCCCGAGGGATTCCCGCTCACGGTGCAGTTCGCAATTGCCGGTTGGCCGTAGAGGGAGAAGATCCCGCCGCCCCAGGTCGCCTCGCTGTTGCTGACGTGGCAACGCGTGATCGTGGGGCTGGCGTAGGCGCAGTGAATGGCCCCGCCCACGGCCATCGGAGAGCCGTACCCGATATCCTCATCCGGTGCGAAACCGTTGGTCAGCCTCAGCCCGCTGACAACCGAGGAGGTCGTTTCCTGCGAGTGGAAGGTGAACGCGCGGTGCGGCTCAGAGGCAGTGCCCTGGCAGTCAATGACGGTGGCCTCCACGACGTCGGGATTTCCTGGCTCGGTGCTCCGGACGGTGATGGCCTTGCCCTCGAAGTCGAGATCGCGATTGCCCGGGCCGGTGTAGACGCCTTCGCACAGGACAATTTCGTCTCCGGCGGCTGCGGCGCTGATTCCTTCCTGGATCGTGGCGTAGTCGCCGGTGCCGTCCGGGCAGATGGTGATGGTCGTGCCCGCGGCAGCCGGAGCCATGAATGACCCCACCACCAGAGCCGGCAGGATCGTATGGTATGCGTGCATGGCAGTTCCTCCTTGCTGGGCCTCGAAAGGTCCCGCGAACCTCGATGGCCGTGTTATCGCCCCTCGGGAGATGATAGGTGCCGAACCGCGCTCCGACCACGAACGGGCGGCGGTGGGGGGGTGAAATGGGACGCCGGGCGGCGTCGCTCGTGCATATTGGCGGGGCGGGGGTTCCGGGACGTGCTATCGAAACCCCGGCCCGGCGGCCGAGCATCTGCGCGGCGCTTTCTGGCCGTGTCGCCCAGCGGAGGCCCGGCTCGTCGTCCTGAGCTTCCGGATGCGAGTCGCGGACTTGTTCGGATTCGAGTGGGCATGATTCGGGACCCGCTCCTCTTGCCGAGGCTGGGTCAGTATCTCGCTAAACCCACGGCCTCTGACCTTTACACTCGGATCAACTGTCGCTCGTCTGAATTGACTGGGCTTGCGAGGCTATTCGCTGACCGCATCATCGACACAGGGGGCGACTCTTTGCTTGCTATGGTCATCCCGTGAGGATGGCGGCTACGCCCACATCCGGTTCTTCCCGGCGGGCACCAAGCTGGAGGCCAGCAAATGACCGCCGTCGCCACCGACAACATGTTGCTGGCTGCGCCGGACGTAGAGATCGAGGCGGGTGCGGAGCGATCCGGCGGCAAGCCTCGCATCAGCATCGTGGCCTACACCGGCGGTGTCATGCGGGTGCCTGGCTGGGGCGACGTGGCCCTCGACCTGGCCGGCCTCGACGCCTCGGGCCAGATTCCGCTGCTGGCCGATCACGACGCGCGGGTGAGCGGCGTGGTGGGCCACGGTGAGGCTCGCGTGGCGGATGGCCGGTTGGTCGTCGCGGGCGTGATGAGCGGTGCGGGTGAGGCGGCCAGGCAGATCGTGGAGATGACCGCCGGCAGGTTAGCGTTCCAGGCCTCGGTCGGCGTCGAGCCCGTCGAGCACGAGCGGATCAAGCCCCGCGACAAGGTGCAGGTCAACGGCCGATCGCTGTCGTCGCCACGCGGGTTCGCGTTGGTCAAGCAGGGACGATTACGGGAAGTGAGTATCACGCCGCTGGGCGCGGACGCAGGCATGTCCGTGGCCATCGCGGCGTCACGTCATGCCAAGGAGCGGTTGAACATGGACGCGAACGTTCAAAACCTAGATGAGCAGGCCATCCGCGCCGACGAGCGGCAACGGATCGCCGAGATCGAGAACCTCCACCGCAAGCCGGACGGCGGGTGGGGCCGGATGCAGGCGAAGGTGGACGAGCTGAAGGCCTCGGCCACCGCGGCTCACCGTCGGCAGGATCATGTCGCCGCTCTTGATCTTGGTGAACTCTTCCACCAGTGTCCGAGGGGCATCGCCCAGCCCCGCGCCCCGCATCCACGGAGTCAGGACAACGAATCCCGTCGAGGGGCTCGCCCATCCAAGCAGGCCGATGAATAGCGCCCACCCAGGCACTACTCTATGGGGGCGCGTGGCTCATTCTATGGCTGGCAAGCGACCCAACCTCTGTCTATCATCTCCGAATGGCGCGTCAGGTGGATTTCGAGGCATCGGGCGAGTGCAAAACGGAGAGCGATGTATGGTAGGCAGATGCGGGAGGCAGAGGTACTTCCGGAACACGAGGGCCCGTTGGGATGAGGCGGGGCGAAGGGGCTTCAAACTTGCCCTGCCCTTTTGCATATCGTTAATGTCTGCCCACTCGGCGCCCGCTGCGCAGGAGGATCTGCTGGCGTGGTGGTCGTTTGACGAAGGCAAGGGCGGGACGGCCATCGACACCGCGAGCCAGACGGCCGACCCGTTGACGGGAGACTTCAGGTACGTCGAAGGTGTACGGGGAACGGGCCTGAAATGCGACGGCTTTACGACTTGTGTGACGCGAAGAGCCAAAGACGCACCAGAGCTGGGCGATGCGTTCACGATTCAGGCTTGGGTGGCGGTGCAGGCCTACCCCTGGGGGTGGTGTCCAATCGTCAGCCAACGCGTCGGGCAAGCTGCGGGGTATTTCCTTGGCGTGGATGCCCGGGGCCACGTTGGGATGCATTTGGCCATGGGCGGACAATGGCGGGAGTGTACGTCGGAGGCAATGCTCCCGCTGATGGAATGGGCTCATGTGGGTGGTACGTTTGATCCTGGCTTGGGCCTTACAGTTTATATCAATGGGGCCAGGGCCGGTCATCTTCCCCTGTCGGGTTCACCAACGTACGCCCCGGATATCGATCTGCTCATCGGGCGGAACCACACGAAAGAAGCAGCCATGTTCTCGGCTTCGTGGGGAGCACCGGCTCAGCCGGTCCATTTCTCCTTCGACGGCATCATTGACGAGCCAAAGATCCACGGGCGCTGCCTGACGCCCGGCGAGATCCAGGAGGCATTTGAAGCCGCGCGCCCGAATAGGCCGCCGGACCTGAAACCACGCCGGCTACCCTCGGGGCCGAAGGACGTCCTTCGCTTCGGCGCGTTCTATTATCATCTCAAGTACTGCGAGGAATGGGACACTGTCTGGCGCGGCAGCGGGCCAGATGTCGTCGTGGCGTTCGAGTTTGCGCCCGTGCGTGTGGTCTTCTGGCGAGGGATCTCCTATGCGCCCTGTTGGGTGACGGAGAAGGGCAACTGGTTTACGAACGAGTTCATGGAGCGGGGGCCAGACCGCAAGAACCGGGGCTGCTCGGAATCCATGTCCGACAAGCGGGCCCACTATTCGCACGTAAAGATCCTCGAGAACAGCGACGCACGTGCGGTCGTGTACTGGCGGAACGCGCCCGTCGGCGTCGACTACGAATTCGCGTTTGTCGATGAGGTCACTGGCTGGGGCGACTGGTCGGAGGAGTATCATACGATCTACCCCGACGGCGTCGCCGTGCGGAAGGTCGTGATGTGGAGTAATAACTTCAAGGCGTGGCACGAATGGTGCCAATCAATCCTGCCGTTGCATCCGGCGCAGCGACCCGAAGACGTGCTCGATGCGAAACGTATCCTGTCGGTGGCGAACATGAAGGGCGAGACGAAGACCTTCGGCCGGGAATCGGGCAAGAAGTCGTATGGTTTCCCGACCGTGCCGGGTGCCAATATCCAGATCGTTTATCTTGATTCGCGGTTCAATCCCTTTCTCGTGCTCGATGATCGTGACGGGAAAAATGACCGGGGACGCTCTGGGCCGGAGATCTTCCGGGCAAGCGGAGACGGCTGGTGCGAGCATTCGGAGTTTCCCTGGGGAAACCATTGGCCGGTAACGCAGGTTCCGCTGTTGTCGCGGCATCCCCAGGCTGCCGATCGCCCCTCCCACACATGGACCTCGACACAGTACAGCGCTCCCTGCCAAACTACCACCAATTCCATGACCAAGATCATGCTGTGCGGCCTGACCGACAAGCCGGTCGAGGAACTTCTGCCGCTGGCCCGATCGTGGCTTCGACCGCCCACGCTGACCGTCACCTCAGCCGCCTTCGCAAACGAAGGCTACGATCCCACCCAACGGGCCTACATCCTGACTTGTCAGCACAGCGGCAAGCCCGCGAAGCTGGAGGTTGTCTTGTTGGCCAGTGAGGAGTCGCCCCTGGTGAATCCGGCACTGATCGTCAAGGACTGGGGCAAGGCCGGGGTCGCACTTCGGCTGGATGGCGTTTCGGTCGTGCCCGCGGAGGATCTTGCTCTCGGCCACCGGGAAAGACTTGAGGGGACCGACTTAGTCGTGTGGATCAGGACGACATCCATGGCCCCCCTGCATATCGAACTGACGCCCTCCAAGGAATGATGGGTCAGCACGGCCCAAGAAGCCCATAGCCAAGCTACGGCGAGTTGGCGGCAGGATGCCAGCCAGTTGTTTCTCGGAGGCTTCCAGTTGCCAATCGACGTCGTCGAGCCCACCGATTTCAGACTCAAACTGCGCGGAATTCGCGCATCCCCAGTCCGCGTCACTGACAGCGCCGACGGGCAAGATGGACACGAGGGCAGGGGCACTGCGGAAGTGGGCACGGGCGCAACTGACCGGCTTGCGGGCCGCCATGAACGGAATCCGAAACGACCGTACACGCGAGGTCATCGGCACCTACGTGGACCGCATCACCGTTTGGCCGTCGAAGAAGCGAGGCGAGATGGTCCTGAACCCGCCCAGTTCGATTTCCAGCGCGCCGAGGGCCTCCTGCGCATAATCCCCCTCGATGGTCAGGACGCCCGGCGATGCGCCGGGGCACAGCGTCCCGCCGGCGTTGGCCAGATCGCCGAGGAACGAGCCAGTCTCCAGCCGCCCCCGAGAGAGATATAGCCGAATCCCGGGGATGACGTGAGCAAGAAGGCGGCGTATCCTGGCCAGTGTCTCGAGCTGATCCTGGACCTCAGACGAGAGAGTCTGTAAATTGGCCGCCGGATGATCTTGGCGACGGAGGTGTGTTTGATGCATCAGGGCTATGTCCCAAGAGCGGCAGCCTTGATAGGCACCTTGATCGTGGTCGTCGCCGCGCCGGCGGAGGCATGGGCCGATGAGTTGCTCTACAACGGTATCCGTTTGCCCTCACCATGGCCGCCCACGCTCGAAGAGTCCGACCTCGAGTCGATGCGAGCACCCTACTTGCGGTCCCCGCCGCCCGTGATCCCTATCGACGTGGGACGGCAACTGTTTGTGGATGATTTCCTGATCGAGGAGACGACCCTGAAACGCCGCTGGCATGCGGTCGAACCCTACTCGGGCAACCCGATCGTTCGTGCGGATAGGCCCTGGGAGAGCAAAGGACAGTATCGAGACAAATACCACGGCCCCTACGCCATTCCGTTCAGTGACGGTGTGTGGTACGACCCCAAGGACGGAATTTACAAAATGTGGTACATGGGGGGGCTGCTGCATGCGACCTGTTATGCCACATCCAAAGACGGCATCCACTGGGAGAAACCTTCTCTGGACGTAGAAGGCGGCACCAACGTCGTTCACCCGGGCAATCGGGATTCCTGCACGATCTGGATGGACCTCGAGGAGAAAGACCCGCACCGCCGCTACAAGATGTTCCGGTTCCAGAAAACGCCTCGCCGGGGGCTGGTGCTCCACTTTTCGGCGGACGGCATCCACTGGAGCGATGAGATCGCCTGGGCGGGCAACTGTCACGACCGGACGACGGTTTTCTATAACCCGTTCCGCCAGGTGTGGGTGTGCAGCATCAAAGCGTGGCTTCCCCCGGAGCCGCCTTACAAGGCTCGTGTTCGCCGCTACCACGAAGGCGGCGAGCCTGCCCGTGCCCTGCGTTGGGCCGGGTACGGGGATCCGCCCCTCTGGCTGGGGGCCAACCGCCCCGACCCACGGCATCCGGACCGTAGCGTGCGTGCCGTCATCTATAACCTGGATGCCGTCGCTTACGAAAGCCTGATGCTCGGGTTGTTTACGATCAACCAAGGAAGCTCGGACAAGCAGGCCGGTCGGCCGAAGCGGAACCAGGTGTTCGCCGGTTTCAGCCGAGACGGGTTCTACTGGCATCGGCCCTACATCGAGCCCCTCTTCGGCGTTTCAGAGAAAAAAGGGGCCTGGAACTGGGGCAACGTTCAGTCCGCCGGCGGGTGCTGCCTGATTGTTGATGACAAGCTTCACTTCTACTACAGCGGCAGGGCGGGCACCGGCAGGTTGACCAAGGACGAGAGCTACTGGGAGGCTGACGCCAGCACGGGTCTGGGGTTCCTCCGCCGTGACGGCTTCGCGTCCATGGACGCGGACTCTGCCGGGGGCGCACTGACCACGCGCGTCGTCCGGTTCAGCGGGCAGCACCTGTTCGTCAACGCGGACGCCGGCGGGGGGGCGCTTCGCGCCGAAGTGCTGGACGAAGCGGGTCAGGTGATCGCCCCCTTTTCCCGCGACCATTGCGCCCCCGTGAGCGTTGACAGGACACTCCAGCCGGTCCGATGGAGCGGCGCGAGCGATCTGTCCGCGGTGGCCGGCCAACCGGTCCGGTTCAGGTTCCACCTGACCACCGCCCGCCTTTACGCGTTCTGGGTCTCTCCAGAGCCATCCGGAGCAAGTCAAGGCTACGTGGCCGCCGGTGGACCGGGTTTCACCGGCTCGACCGACACGGTGGGGTCAGCAGGCTACGGGCGATCTTCACGAGTAGAACCGGCCGTGACTACTGAGCCAGTGCCGCCTTCAGCCTCGCCATGGGATGGAACCTGGCGTCAAGACAGTTCCGGCTTTTCATCTGGCCGACATCAATCACGCAGGAATCCCTGAGCCCATGGGCGTATCGATCCCTTTCTTCCCAGGCGGCGATCGTCCCTGAAATGAGCCGTCGGGCGTCGGCCTCGGTGACGTCCAGCGTGGAAAGATTCGCCACGCGCCCTTTCCAGGCTGAGGCGCCCTCCTGGTAATCTATGATGCCTTTGTGGGCAAGCCCCCTGAGTGACCGGAAGGCCTTGACCTCCAGCTCGGTGAATCGCCATCCCTGCAATACAAACCTCACCCTTTCCTGATGCTCTCTCGTCTGGGCCATCGGGAGCGCTTGGATAAGATACGCTTTCAGTTCCGCCATGGTTTCAGGCGTGAACATCATCAGGTAGTCGTCCGGGTTCCCGGCGGAGTTCCCGCTGCCGTGCTGCCAGTAGTCCTGCGTCCGCATGGCGGCAGCCCAGAGTTCCTCCAGCCTGTAAAAGAACTTCTTCATGATCCCGGCTGCCCCGCCGAAGGCCTTCCGGCAATAGTCATCGACGATGGCGTCCACGTCCAGGCTCGCGTCCCAGAGCAGCTTGGCGGTGATGTAGTAGTCCAGGCCCTCCATGGCGAAATCATTCGAGGATTGGGCGAAGAACAGTGAAGCCTCACATTGCCGGTAGAACGGGATGGCCTCGCCGAGGGCCTTGATCATGGCTCGCGGCAACTGAGGCTTCCACGTGTGCATGAAGTACTCGTACACGTAGAGGTTATGAGTGAGCGCCGACCATTCCCGCAACAATCTCCAATGATTCTGCTGATGCCTGGTGGCGTAATTGCCTTCGCAGTTGACGGTGAGCATGACGATCACATTGTCGAGAGGTCGGACCCGAGACGGAGGCTCGATGTAGGATTGATAGGCAAATTGGGCCACGTACTTTCCGGGATGCGTCGTCTTTACCCCAGTGGCAATCTCGTTGGTGAACGTGTATATCCGATCGCTGAGGATTCGCGTTTTGCCGTCCGGCATCCGTTTGCCGGTATCGAGGGCCCGGCAACGGTCGCACTCGCAGAAGCCGCCTCCGTCATTCGGGGCCACGCTGAACACGTCGATCTCGGGATGCTCGTCGAAGAACTTGCGCACGTGATCCACACAGACGCGGATCACTTCCGGATTCGACGTGCAGAGATGATACCCGTGCTGCCCGTCGTAGCCGTTCCAATCCCTCTCCCTCTTGCCCTTCACGAGCGCGAAGTACTCCGGGTGCACGGGCCCGTATTCAGCCGGCGGCACCATTCTGCCCTCGTTGTGGCCGCCCGTGAACCTCAACGTTCCCCCCAGCTTGTTCCTCTTTTTCCACAACGCGTCCTTTCCGAACAATCTCAGCCCGAAATCCGGCTCCTGCTTCTCGGAGATGTAGCCTATCTCCAGTGTTGCCAGATGCGGGATATGCTCCCCTGATTCACCGGGCCAGAACCACCTGGCCCCGCAGTACTTCTCGAGGAACGTATAGACGGCGAACTCGGTGCCCGCATCGTCCTTCCCACACAGCACCAGCCCGCGATCGACGGTCTGTATGATGAATCCCTCGGCCCCCACGTAATCGAGGCTGATTCCCCATTCCTCCAGATAACGGTTGCGACCGACGAATATCCGCGCGGAGGCGGGGGCCTTCGCTTCCGTCTCGATGGGCAGCTTCTCAGCATCGTGTCCGTCACCCGAAGTCATCTTGAAGATACAGGTCTGGATCTCTTGCGCTGCGGCCCTTTCGGCATCCGAGGGATGCGTGCCCAGAACCACCGTCGCCTTTGCCTTTCCGTCCTTGACGAGGAGCAGCGATTGTGATCCCGTGCCGGCCATACCGCAATTGGCTGAGAAAGCCGAGAGCACCACGCCGACGCTGACCACTCGGGAAGATGGCATGTCTGGCAAGGTTCTCCTCATTGCATCGAAGAAACGCGGCCATGGGAGGAGTTTCGGCAGGGTCATCTTCTCTCCGTCGTTAGCAAGCTCGGCTTTCGCACCGGTGCGGCCTGTTTGACCGCGTGAATTAGCGACTCCACGATATTTCGGCTACCCCGGCCGATGACCCTCATCATGCCGGTGTGGGTTGCCAATCGGCACCGTCGCCTCGAGGGTAGGCTGCGTGATAATCGTGGGGCGAGGGCAGGTGCCCGCGTTGTCGCGCCGCCCACGCTGAGAGCAAGCTGGCCACCCGCCCAGAATGCGATACGAGTCGGGCGAGTCAGGTTGTGGCGGACAGGCCGATCATCTGGCAGAAGGACCGGAGCTGTCGGGCGTGGTTGCCGGAGAAGAGCGTCGGGTGCCTGCCCTTGACGTTACAGGCGTCCACCTCATTGATGCGGAGAACGACGTTCGTGCGGCAGCCGCCCGCCGGCGGGGTGTCCAGACACCCGACGACCTTGCCGGAGTAGATCAGCATCTGCGGGTCCCCCTCTTCCGTCGTGGTCATGTAGTGAGTGAGCGTCACCTCCTGCCCCTCGGGCCAGAGCACCTGGGGCACCACGCCCACCGCCGCCTCGGCATGGTTTCGCAGGATGTAGGGCTCAGCCGGGCCGCCCGGCCCACTCAGCTTCGACGGGCACGTGCAGTGGGCCCCGAAGTACAGGTTCTTCTCCGTATCGCACGCCTCGTTGTGCTGGAAGCCGGGCTTGTCAAACAGCGACTGCACGAGCATCATTGTCAGCGTCGCATTTCGATCGTTCTCGCACCCCGCCACGATCCCCTCGTCCCTCATGCTCATATAGCCCATGCAGGGCGGCGGAATCTGCTTGTCCTTGATGCCCTGGAGGCACTGGATCATGATCGCGTCGGCCCCTTCGTCGGCTATGAGCCGTTTGCAGGCGACGCAGGCGCGGGCGGCATCGAGCACCTCGGCCTCGGAAGGCTCCCGCCGCTCTTTCGCGTTCTTCAGGTAGGCCTGGGAGATATCCCGGACCTCGTCGGTCGTTTCCGTGGACTTATACACGTCCACGAGCCGCTGCATGGGCACGACACGGATCCGCGTGCCCAACTGGTCCACCTTCATCTCCTTCGTCTCGGTCCCGGTGACGCTGAGCAGCACCGCCTCGGCCATCCACCGCATGGTCCGGATCATCCTTAGGCCGTATTCGATAGCCTCGAAGTTGTCGAGCGATGAGATCACGTATACGCCGGGCCTCCGGTACAGTTCGGTGATGTACGACATGAGCAGCACGCCGAGCGTCGCCATCGCGGTCGTCGGGATGCCGGTCTCATCAATGATTCGCCTCACCGATGCCCACTCGGACTTCTTGAATGGGATCAGAAGCAGGCCGTCGGGCTTGTTCTGTTTCACTTGATTGATGAACCGGGTGACGCGATCGCCTTCGCAAAGGGGCTCGGCGTCCAATTCGATACGCACGCCGAGCTTCTTGGCCATGGCGTTGATGCGGCTCAGGTACTGCTGGTGGTGGCCCTCGGCATCGAAGCCCGAGCCCGGCCAACTGTAGTAGCCGGCCTGCCGGAGCGATTCGGTCGAAGGGTACAGGAACGCGGCGCGAATGGTGGCGGCGCCCTTGTTGTCCACCCCGGCCGCGGCACCCAGGGTCGAGGCCGCCATTCCCGTCGGCCGCAGAAACAGGCCCGCCGCCGTTGCCCC
>CAZOIA010000029.1:0-39247 GCA_964579675.1 uncultured Planctomycetales bacterium
AGTCCAAGAGATCGAGACCGACGTTCGTGATGGCGGGGATGTGATAGTAGTAGACTGGCAGTGCGGGCGCGCCTTCCGCGATCTGGGCCATGCAGTCGGCCAGGTTGGCCGACGATGTCGGCTTGAAGTAGAAGGGCGGCACGGCGGACACGGCATCCGCCCCGATCGCCTGCGCGTGGGCGGCCAGCTCCCGCGCCTCGATCAGGCTGGTGTGACCTACTTGCACGATGACCGGCAGGTGCCCCTTGGCGGCCTGGACAAACGCCTCGGCTGTTTCACGCCGCTCGCGAAGACTGAGCGACACGCCCTCACCTGTGCTGCCCACAACGTAGATCGCCTCGATCCCCGAACGCCGCAGGAACTCGACCAGCAGGGGCACACGGTCGAGCCGAAGGGAGCTGTCTGTGTGCATCGGCGTGAACGTGGCCGCAATCAATCCGCTGAATCGTTGCTTCATGATTCGGTGTCTTGTACCGAGTCAGGCGGCAAAACGCAAGTGCCGCCTCGACGCTCGAGTCTGAGATACCATTCCGGAGGGGTGTATCAGCCGATCGCCTGGACAGCGAAGCGGGCGTACACGCTTTTGCGGACGGTGCCAGAGTCGGACGACAGCCGCCTGTCGGTCCGGCTGCCGGATTGGTGGAAGAAGAAACCGCGCCCCGCGACACGGCGACCATCCACGCCAAGCGACGGCTGGGCTGGGGTTTCCACGAAGGCGAAATGAAAGACCGCCGACCGCAAGAAAACCGGCCAAGCGACCGCCAACCACCGAGTGTCAGGGCCTACAACGGGCCCCGCCAGGCTTGAGCAGAGCCTCTTCTGCGCCGAAGCAAGATCATGGCTGTTGCGGGGAGACCTGGATGACGACCATCTGGTGGATTTCAAACGGCGGCAGCTCGAGCTCGACCCGCGCAACCACAGCATCTGCCCCACACACCCACGATTCGTCGGATGGATGCAAGAGGGCATCCGCTGGCTCTTCCGCGAGTTCGACGTCGGCGGGGCGAACCTCGAGAACGGCGACTACATGGTATGTCACTGCCCGCGCTGCCGGGAGCACGCCGCGAGCTGGCCCGAGGGCGAACCGCAGTACTGGCGATATCAGTACCTCGGCTACGACCCCGCTCTCCGCGCCATCGAGCCCCAGCTCAAAAACAAGTTTGTCACCTGGGCCACGTACCAGGGCTTTGTCCCCGGCAAGCCGGACGATGAAGGGTACCGCGCCGCGTACCTGGAATGCGATCGGCCCGCCCTCGTGGATAAGCTTCCACCCGACGGCCTGTGCCAGTGGACCCTGACAAGCATGCTCCGCAGCAAGCCCCTGCCGCTGACCGCATACCTGGACGACGGCGCACCTGCCCAGGCCCTGTCAACGGAGCTGTGGCCCGCCGAGGTCAAGCCACCCACCCGCCGAAGCGTCGGATTCCTGCACCAGGCCAGCCAGTGGGGATACCCGCCCCGCTACGAACACACCGTCAGCAGCATCAAGGAAGGCTGTGTCCGCGCATACCGTGCCGGCCTTGAGGGCGTCAGCATCCACGGCGAAGTGTCCACCATGCACGTACCCTGGGCCCTCAACTATCTGGCCTTCTCACACTTCATCCACTGGCCCGAAGACTCGATGCGCGACTGGGGCCGAAAGACCCTGGCACAGGTCCTGAGCTCCGAAGTCGAGGGCGAAGCATTCGCCGAGCTGTTCGCCCACTGGCAGGCGGGCTCTCTCTCCGACCCCCAGAAGGTGAACCTCAAACAACGAAGCCGCACCCTGCGCAACGATGTAGCCAAAGGAAAGAACCTCCAACCCTTCCGATTCTGGCACTGGCTGAACACCGTGGCCACCGGCCACCAGGACCGCCAAACTGCCAGCGTGTTCTGATGTTGTGGCACAGCCGCCCCCGGCTGCGTTTTCCGGGACTATGCGGGCGAATACGGTTGTACTGCTGCCGCCAGCGTTCGATCAGGTCCTTGGCCTTCCGCAGCCGATCCATTGCAGCACTCAAACGCATGTCTGTGGAATGATGGGGCTTGTGTGTTTTCTTTGGGGGTTTACAGAAGAGCCGTCGAGGGCAGAACCATGGATCGAGAAACAGCAGCATCGGCAAATCGGATTCTGGGAGAGGCATGGCGTATGAATAGAGTCCATGCTTCGGGGTGTGGCAGCCAGTCTGACAGGCTGAGGGCAGCTTTGCTCGTGGGTGTGCTGATCTGTGCGTCAGCGAGCGTTTCGCACGCTCAGCCCCAGTCACCCTGGACCGAAACCGGTGCGCCTCGCAATCTCAGCATCCGGCTGGAGAAGCTCCCCGGGGCAGGGATTGCCGGGCGTGCCACCAAACCAGCCGACTACCGGGTGCCTCGTGCCGGCCAGATCACCATCGACGCCGGGTTCTCCGATTGGGCCGACGCCGACTGGATTGCGATGAGCGGTGAGCCGTACCTCTTCGGCGACAACTTCGAGAAGACGCTGAACATTGAGATACCCATCGACCCCACGTCCGTAGAAATGACTGACTCGCACGGCTACTTCGGCATCACTTACGATCAGGTGGATCCCGACCTCATCGACAAGTACTTCCTGGACGAGATTTACGATGCCCGCGGAGCAGTGGTAATCGGCGTGGTACCTGGCTCACTCGCGGCCAAAGGCGGCATTCGCGAAGGCGATGTCATCTGGCGGCTAGGCGGCCACCAGATCAAATGGTGCTATGAGCTATATCGTGAAATCGGCCGGCCCATGCAGCAGAAAGGCCCGCGTCGTATTCCTGTGCTCGTCAAGCGTAATGGCCGGGAAAACCTCGGCCCCCCGGAAGATCTTTCTGCCCGATTTGCCTTCCGGGTGGACGACGAGAATGTCTATTTCGCCGCTCAGGTCACCGACGACGTACACGCCCAGACCCAGACCCGTGCGGAAATATGGAAAAATGACTATGTCCAGATTGGTTTCGATCCCACGCCCTATCGATACGATAGAGGCTACGGTGAAGACGGCCACGAGATTGGCTTTGCGCTCAAAGATGGTAAGCCTGTGTTTTATCGCTGGCACGGACGCCGCGGCCAGGATGACCGGATTGAGGGTCTTGAGCTGGCGATCAAGCGGGCAGGCACGCAAACACTGTATGAAGCAGCAATCCCGATCCTGGCGCTGGCTCCCCTTTCACCCGACATGTGGCCACACTGCGGGATCAACGTAGTTGTGGGGGACAGTGACGATGGTCTCGCTCGTAAGACGCACCTCTCGCTGCGAACGGAGGTGATGACGACCGGCAAGCAGCTTGACAAATTCGCGGATTTCGAGTTCGAGCCCTCGCCCGACAAGTCAAAGATTTCAACGGCATGGTTCTGGGATTACCGCCTCCATCCCAGCGGCAAGTTCGGGCTGAAGGTGTGCCTGTTCTCGCCCACACCGACCAGGATTCGGTTGGCCGCTCAACTCGAGGACTGGACCGAGCACAAGTACGAACCCTCGAAGGCAGAGGTCGTGATTCCGGTCACCAATAAACCTACCGAGTGGCAGCTCCGCATGACATCACGCACATAACCGGGAGAATATCGCATCGAATGGGTGGGGTATGACGCGAAGGGGAATGCCATCGCGCACGAAGGCCTGCCCATTATGGTCCGCTGGTGAGAGGTTCTTCCATCCACACGCCAGGATGAGAACCGGTTTCTGTCGCGGCGCACCGGGTGCTTCCAGGTTACTTCCAGCTCGTGAGGGGCGGGTTAGCTTTCCGTTCGGCACGCTGGCTCCGGGATGAAATCAGGTCTGGACCTGATACAATCGGCCTCTGAATTGACAGATGGCAGCGGGGAGTAAGCTGAAAGTAGACACTGTGGACAGTCACGCTCTACGTTCGACTGGCTCCAATTCGATGTTTCCTTATCGGCTTCGGGCCGTTCGGAACAGATACCAGCCTGGAAGGAGTTGATGAATGAGAAGGCATGAATTGGGCTTTTTCTGTCTTGTGATGTCAATCGGGTTGTCGAATGCGGCGATGGCGCGACAATGCTTCGTCTCTCCAACGGGGAAGGATCAGGCGGATGGCGGCAAGAATCAGCCGTGGAAAAATCTCGGACGGGCGGCCCCTGCGCTCGGTACCGGTGACGAGTTGATCGTTGCAGGGGGAGAGTACCATACCGGTTTCACGCTGTCAGGCCTGAAAGGAACCGAAGACAATCCCGTCATCATCCGTTCGGTCAGGCATCACCGTGTCCTGCTGAAACTCTCCGGCACGCCACTGCAGGGAATCAGGCTCAAGGATTGCGCGTATGTTGTGATTCGTGGCTTCGAAGTTGTGGGGACAGCCGAAGGTTCCGGTATCGAGCTGTACAATTGCCATCATTGCACGATCGAAGGAAATGTCGTCCATTCCGGCAAGGGACAGGGAATCCGCCTGCATACAAGCACCGACAACGTTTTGCGAGGCAACATCTGCTATCATAACGACACCGGCATCTATATCGGGTCAGAGTCAACGCGGAATCGAATCGAGGCCAACGTCTGTGCTTTCGGCAACCGGACGTCCGAAAACGCCGATGGTATTGGATCGAGTGATAGCTTGGAAAACACCTATCGTTTCAACGTGTTGGTGTGCAACAATGACGACGGCCTTGACATGTGGACGAGCAAGCGGAACACAATCGAGTGGAACCTCGCCTGCGCCAACGGCGATCAGAAAGCCGGGGACGGCAACGGCTTCAAGCTGGGCGGCAAATGGAGGAATCGTGGCAAAGACGACACCTGGAACGGCGGTGAGAACGTTGTTCGAAACAACCTGTCGATGTGGAATATGTCAACCGGTTTTACGGACAACGGCAGCAGTGGCAATCGATATGAAGGGAACGTCGCATTCGGCAATCTGAATACAAGTTCGTATGCCTCTGTCAAGCACACCGGATCGGACCAGGCCGAGCGTATCCGTGTGAAGCTTCGAGAGCGGTTTAAGATGCTCATATCGGAAGAGGTGATTCGTCCCACGGTTAATCCGCTGCCCTTGGGGGTCGGGTTGATTCGAGAGTTGAAGATCTGGCCGACGGACGTCGGGGGCATGAACCATGAAAGGAAATCAGATCGTGAAACCCATTAGTCGCCGAGCGTTTTCGAGGAATCTGCGACGAGCTCGGGTTCGAGAAGCATTACGTCGTTCACAGCCTGCGAAGTATTGGGCATCTCCGTGGTAACGATCCGATCCTTCTTGTGGATGGCGTAGGCGACGATTGGATTATTGTTGATCTCGATCATCCCTCGGATCATCGCCTTCATGGCATCGAAAACGCCGCGACACTCCAGGAGCACACGGGTTGACCGCATCAGCCGGCAGGCTTATCGTGGTACCCCCGGGCGGCGAATTCATCCTTGGAGAACACGCTCTCGTGCATGACCTAACCCCCAGCTCAGCGAGTGACTTGCGGCGCTGGCAGCGCAGGATCTTCGCCAGCGTCTGGATCACGTACTTCGCCTACTACCTGTGCCGCTACAACATGCCCATGGCCAAGAGTCGTCTGTGCGATACATTCTCGTGGAACGCCACCTCATTCGGAATCGTCCTGACCGCGCTGACCTTGATGTATGCGGTAGGGCAGTTCGTCAACGGCCAGCTCGCCGACCGTTTTGGCACCCGCGTGATTGCCAGCATCGGCGTTCTCGGCTCGGTAGCCATGAACCTTGCCGTCTTTGTCGTAACACTCATGGCGGGGCCGGAAACGGCGAATCCGAACACGGTACTCCTGCTCCTTGTCCTTTTCTGGGGAGCGAACGGGTTCTTTCAGTCCATGGGCTGGTCGCCCATGGTGCGGGTGATGGCCCACTGGTTTCCTTCGAGCAATCGTGGCAAGGTCATGGGTGTCGTAGGAACGTGCTACCAGTTGGGCGGCGCTTTCTCATGGTTCGTGGCTTTTCTCCTCACCGGCTATTACGTGCGAGGGCTTGGAGGAGACTGGCGCGCGGTGTTCCTCGTGCCGGCCTTGCTGTTCGCGGCGGTCGGGATCTTCTTCTTCCTCTCAATCCGGAATCGCCCCGAGGACGTGGGGCTTCCCGCCCTGGAGGCCGAGGGCAAGCCACGGCCTGAGGAGGACCGGGAACCCGGACGCACCATTCTCCAGAACGTGGCTTCGACGTTGAAGAACCCCTACCTGTGGATCGTGGCCTGGACGTTCTTCCTTCTCGATGTAAACCGTTACGGTTTCGTGAACTGGCTACCGGCGTATCTCGACGATCATGCCGGGGAAACAGCCTCAACGTTCATGGCCAACTTCCAGGATGTGATGAAGCGCTGTATCCATCCACTTGCCGGCTCGGCCGGTGCGATTCTGGCCGGCTGGGCCACCGATCGGTTCTTCGGCGGGCGCCGGGCGCCGGTCATTGCGGCTCTTCTGGCCATTCTGGGTCTGTCCTCCCTGATGTTTCCATACATCGATCCCAACCGAGCGTGGCTCATTCTGTTCGTGGTCGCGGTGATTGGTTTCTGTACCTACGGCCCCCACATACTGATGGTGGGTCATGCCGCCCAGGATTTCGGCAAGAAGGAAGGCGCCGCGGGGGCCGCCGGGTTCATCGATGCGATGGGCTACATCGGTGCGAGCCTGACCGGATGGGGTGCAGGTGTCCTCATCGATGCCCCGAGGTACGGATACCGGTTCACGTTCGTCGTATTCGGGTCGGCCGCGATCGTCGGCGCTCTCCTCATCAGTATTATGTGGAAAGTCCGTCCGGAGACCGGCCCGGCCGATCCCGCAAACCGCGAAGTGTAGCTTATGGACGCACGAGAGCGAGTCTCGCTCAGCTTGTCCCACGAGGAACCGGATCGCGCTCCGGTCGACTATTGGGTAAGCAGAGAGATCAATAGAAGGCTTCTCGGCCATTTTGGCTTCTCCACTCAGGAACAGCTCCTCCAGCACCTCGATGTTGATTTTCGCTACATCGAGGGGCCCAGGTACATCGGGCCCGAGTTGGCAGTGTGGCCCGACGGGAGCGTGGAAGACCACTGGGGGGTGCCCCGGGGCCGAGTCGCGGTAGGGGATGGGGACCGAGTCAGCGAGTACCAGGAAGTCGGGGAGTTCCCACTGGCAAAGGCAAGCACGGTCGCGGAGATACTCGGCTACCCGAAGTGGCCAAGCCCCGATTGGTTTGACTACGGAGCGGTGCGCGATCAGGTGCTGGAGGCCCGCGGAACAGGCAAGATGGTCGTTTTCATGGGCGACCGTCTGAATCGCTGCGCGCAACTCAAACCCGCGATGTATCTCCGAGGCGTCGAGCAGATCCTCCTCGATCTCGTGCTGAACCCTACCATGGCCGAGTGTATCTTCCAGCGCGTGGCGGATTTCTATCTCGAGTACGCGCGACGCACCTTCGATGCGGCGGGCGATGGTATTGACATATTCTTCATGGGTGATGATTTCGGCACGCAGAATGGCCTTTTTATGTCGCCTGAGATGTGGCAGCGCTTCCTGCGTCCCGGCTTCAAGGCCTTTGTCGACCTCGCGAAGCAATACGGCCACAAGGTCGCACACCATTCATGCGGCTCCATCAAACCCATCATCCCGGACCTTATCGCGTGCGGCCTGGATATCCTCAACCCGATCCAACCGGAGGCGCACGACATGGATGCCGGAGGGCTGAAGAGGCTATTTGGCAATCGTCTCTGTTTTCACGGCTCGATCTCGATTCAACGCACACTGCCCTTTGGAACACCCGAAGACGTGCGGAATGAGGTTCGGGAACGTTTCCGGGCTCTCGGCCCCGGTGGGGGGCTCATCTTCTGTACCGCGCACAACATCCAGGCTGACACTCCGATCGAAAACATCGAGGCGCTATTCGAGGCGTACCGGAGCATCGGCACGTACTGATCATCCTGTGCCTCCCGAACACTTCGTACTCCTTGTCAGACAACAACTTGCGCGCCGTTGCCCGGACAGGCCGGTCAAGTTACCCTTGGCCTGACCGCATGTGCTGCCCTCTACCGTTCTTCTTCTGCGTGCGCGGCTTATCCTTCGCAGACGTTCAGCGAAATCCCGCAGGATTCCTCTCTCCCCACCCCTCTACATCTGCAGCCGAGGCCGATCTGTCCCGCTTGCCCTGGCGTGACGCTACTTGACCGCCGGCCGGCGTCTTCTTGATCCGCTCGTCCGGTCACGTTCACCGGCGTCGGTCATTCCGTCGTTCGCCCGCAGAGTGCCGATCGGTTCCTGCTCAATGGCCTCTCACTTCTGCTTGCGCTGCTGTTCGCGCTCGGCTAGCTTCCGCCGCGTGTCGCGCTCCATCTGGGCGTTTCGGCGGGCTTCGTCAGGCCGTTCCCGCGTCCCCTTGCCGCTGGTGCCAAAGGCGATATACTGGTGGAGTGCTTGACAAACCTCACGCTTCTGACGAGTAGGTAGGCGACATGAACAACACAGCAAAGACGGATGAGTCGATGATCCTGCAGAGGATCATCGCCGAGTTGAAACCGCTCTCCGACGAGTCGCGCCAGCGCATGATCGATACGGTGTGTACGTTCTTCGACATCGCCCGGGCGCAAGTCGACCCCACGGCAACGGCCCCGGGTCCCCTGCCAGGTGCAGCGACTCCCATTCCGTTTCGTTTTTCGGAGAGTGAGGCGCCTACGCCGAAGGAATTCATGCACACAAAGGCTCCTAGGACGGATGTGGAGCGCGTGGCGTGTCTTGCGTATTACCTGAGCCATTACCGCGGAACGCCACACTTCAAGACAAGGGATATCAGCGATTTGAACACTGAGGCAGCCCAGCGACGATTCTCGAATACAGCCTACGCGGTCGTGAACGGCACGAATGGCGGATACCTCGTTCCATCCGTGAAAGGATGCAAACAGCTCAGTGCGCCCGGGGAACAGTTCGTACAGGCGCTTCCTGATCGTGACGCTGCTCGTGAAGTGCAAGAGAGACTGAGGCCTCGCAGAGGCGCGAAGCGTCCGGGGAAGAAACGCCCGCGCGCCTCCAAGAGGTAGGGTGGGCCTATGCCGTCATCGCCAAAACCTCCTCCTCGGCTCGTGCTGTTCAACCACAAGGGCGGCGTCGGCAAGACGACGCTCACCGTCAACCTTGCGTATGCTCTCGTCGAAGCCGGCAAACGCGTACTGCTGGTAGATACTGACCCGCAGTGTAGCATGTCATCATTCTACCTGGAAGAGAAGTACCTGGACAACCTCCTGGATAAATCAGAGTCCAACGAGGGCAGCACGCTCTGGACTGCCCTACGGCCTGTATCTGAGGGTACAGGCCCGATCGCGCGAATCGATCCCGTAAGGATATGCCAGGGGTTACACTTGGCGGTGGGTGATATTCGGCTGTCCGAGTTCGAGAACAGTCTCGCCGAGTGCTGGCGCGCGTGCATGGATCGGAACCGGCGGGGATATCACTGCACTGCCGCTTTGAGTCAGCTTGTCGACGCGTTGGTTCGGCGGACGAAGTCCGACTTTGTCTTTTTCGACGCCGGCCCTAACATCGGACCGCTCAACCGGGTCGTGTTACTCGATTGCAGCCAGTTCATCATTCCGGCCGCCTGTGATCTCTTTTCGACGAGAGCACTCAAGACCCTCGGATTCGCTCTTTCACAGTGGGTCGCGGCATGGGCGCGCAACACGGAGCAGGCACCAGAGGGAACACCGCTACTCGCGGGGTCACCCCAATTGCTCGGATACATTCCCCAGGGTTTCCGCGTCTATCGCGGGGAGATGTCGAAAGCTCCAATCAGTGTATTGGGCAAGTTAGAGCGTCGGGTTATTGACTTCGTGTGGAAGCCTCTTCGAGAAGTGTCCGGGCTGCCGAACAAGGGTCACCCATCCAGGCTAAGGCTCGGGCAGGTGAAGTTCTTCGGCGATCTCGCCGCCCTTGGCCAAAGCCAAGGTGCTTCGCTCTGGGATGTAAGCGGCGGCAACGCAGATGGAAAGAGGGAGGCCCGCAAGGTCTTTGCTGACCTAGCGAAGCGGCTCATAAGCCTAACAGCGTGAGACACAGATGGCGCTGTCGCGCAGCATCACGAGACAAATTGACGACGCCGTAAAGGCGTTCGAACGGGACCGCCACAAGTTCGAAACCGACGCATCTAACCTGCAAAACAGGTTGCTCAGCAACCCGGACCTCAGAAAGCTTATTCACTCGTTCAAGTGGCGCGCCAAGGAACCGTCGCACTTGCGTGACAAATTGACTCGGCGCGCTAACGAGGCGATCGGCTCAGGGAATCCATTCGACATCACGCCCGAAAACCTCTTCGATCAGATTCCGGACCTTGCGGGCGTCCGTTTGCTCCACCTGCACATGCGGCAGATGGAGAAGATACACCCTCTCATCATCCAAGTGCTGAAGGACGAAGGGTACGTCCTGAAGGGGCGTCATCAAGAGGCAAAAACGTGGGATCCTGAGTACGCGAACATGCTCAGGAATCTCGGCTTAAAGGTCACACAGGATCAGTCGCTCTATACCAGCGTTCACTATGTCATCAAGCAGAATAGGACGACGCCTCGGCTTTGCGAATTGCAGCTGCGAACGCTTGCCGAGGAAATCTGGGGGGAGATTTCCCATACGATCAACTACCCGCACGAGACTGACTCCGTGGCGTGTAAGGAACAAATCAAGGTCTTAGCTCGGCTGGTATCCGGTTGTTCGAGACTGGTAGACTCCATCGTGACGTCGTATGAGGACCATTGCGGTCGCGCGAATGCGTCTCCAACCAGGCAAAGGAGTCGCACAAGCAGGCGGCGATCTGCCGGCCAGTAAGGGCCTCGGGCTCCAGCGAATTCTCTGCCGAGCGGCCAGGAGAATCGCCGCGCCCGAGTGCCCCAGCAGCGTCGTACCGATCGCACATGCGAGGTTGGTGATCGTTGGCTTCGGCCAGGACGTAGGCGGTCAGTTTCGTGGCTGGCTGCTTGTCCCCGAGCCGGCGACGCTGAGCCTGTTGGCCCTTGGCGGTCTCGCGTTGCTGCGCCGACGGCGGTGAACGTTCTGACAACTGACGACTGAGAACTGACAACTTCTCCCGGGATCGGCCCTCGGATCGGTCCCGGTTTGCTATGTGCTCAGCAGGTTCTCACGGGCCATCCGGCGGTTGCCACCGCCCGCGCCCGCTACGCCACGTCGCTTACGCCGCCCGGTCCCCAGGTAAACGGCAGGACGGGCCCGATCAGCGGTCGTGGAATACGACCAACGCCTCTCGCCCCGACTTTTCTTCAAAAACGGCCGTTCGGCGAGAAAGTCGAACGGCTTTCTGTTTGTCAGAACGAGACTTACGTCGGTCAGGGCGCGGTTCAAACTCACACACTCCAGGAGCTCGCGTTTGCCCGCCGAGTTTGAACCGTGCCAACGGGGCACCAGATTCTGGCTGAAATCGAACACCGCCAGGGCCGCCTGGCCGAAGGCGGGGTCGAAGCCGTCGGTCTCGTCGAGCTGGCGTTCGACTTCTTCGGCCTGCCGTTTCAGGTCCGCTGACTTGGCCGTGAACGACGCCTCGTCAATGGTCCCGGCCAGGTAGCCGCTGAGCAGCCGGTCCTGCATGTTGGCCAGCTCGGTGCGCCGCTTGACCAGCGTCTTCTTCCGCTGGGCCTGGGCGGCATCCACGTCGTCGAACGCGGCCACGAGCGAATCCCGAAACCACTGACTATGACGGGGCGTGGGCAGGCGGCAGGCGTCGCGTTCCTCGATGACCGCTGCCTCGACGTCGGCTTCATAATCGACGCGGCGCATTGCCGGCCATCGAAACCGTCGTCATCAAAATCACATCTTATCTTCTTGGCAGGTTCGGAACTGCCATTACGAGTGATTCGCCGAGCCGACGGCCTCGGCGATGTTAGCGAATCCGTCACGATCCAGGAGTCGACAAAGCCCCTGGTTGATCCGTTTGATGACACCAGGCCCCTCGTAGATCATCGCCGTCATGAGCTGCACGAGCGACGAACCGAGCCGGATCTTGCGGTAGGCGTCCTCGGCGGAGAAGACGCCTCCGATACCGATGATGTGATAGCGTTTCCGATCCATTCGCCGGTACAACTCGCGGATGCAACCGTTCATCTGTTGTTCGATAGGTTTGCCGGCCGTCGCACCGGGCATGGCGTCGATGACATGCCGCGGCGTCGTCAGGCTGTTCGGTTTGCCCGGAGCGAGGTTGAACATGAAGCCGGAAACGAACGCCACGCCTTCGACCGCCTCCAGCAACGCTTCGATCGCGGGCACGCCGCCGAGCGGGGATACCTTGAGAAACACGGGACAGCGGATGTCCAGCTCAGACAGAGCGGTCATCAACTGGACGGTGTTGCGGGCATCCGCGAAGAAGTCACGCCCCATCTCGGTGTTGGGGCAACTCAGGTTCAGCGAGAGGTAATCGGCCCGGTCTTTCAGAGTGGCGACTGAGCGCACGTAGTCCGCGATGATCTCGTCATCGGACTCGGGCGGAGCCATGATGCTGCGGTTGGTCTTGACGATGTTGATACCGAGGGGAACGGACAGCCGTGTGGATGCCAGTTGCCCGGCGACCGCGTCGGCGCCGTCATTGGGCAACCCGTAGTGCACGACGATCGCCCGGTCCCGCGGCAATCGCCAGAGCCTCGGCTTCGGGTTGCCGTCTGAAGGATCGGCCGACACGGAGCCGATTTCCAGATGGCCGAATCCCACCGAGGCCAGCGCTTCGATCGTCCGCCCGCTCTTGTCGAAGCCCGCCGCGAGGCCGATGGGGTTGGGGAACCTGATCCCACAGACCTCCGTCTCCAGCCGCGGATCAGAGAAACCGTACACCGCGGACAACAGCCTTCGGGCCGGTCCGATCGATCCCAGGAACCGCCCCGCCTGGATCGTTCGATCGTGCACCCATTCCGGGGCAAGGAGAAACAGCAGCGGACGAACAAGTGTCGGGTAGATCTTCATTGCTTTGACCGTGCACCGCACTCACCGCACGGCGACCTGACGACGGCCCGCGCATCAGCTCCTGAAGCCGCTCAGGTCGAGTTCCATCTTCTCCTTCGCGTCGATCATTTCCTTCCACGTCACGGGCCGGCCCTTGTAAGCGGCGGTCCGGCCGAGGATGGCTGTCAGATTGCTCCGGACCGACGGCGCGACGGTCGGGTTCTTGTAGTCGCCCCCGGTGACGAACTGATGGAACTCCTTGATATTGGTGACGGCCCCGTCGTTGTCAAGATTGGGGCACTTGCCGCCCGTGGACGGGTCGAGACCACGGACCGGCACCCGCCCGTAGTAGTCGGTCTCGACCAGCCCGCGTGAGCCGTACACTGACCTGCCCCCGCCGATGATACCACTTTCTATGTTAATCCGTCTCCCCTCCGGGCAATACCTGCCAAGTCCAGCCCCGGTGCTTTCCGGAGGGGTTTTGAAGCCGGGGGTGCGGGGACAGAGCCCCCGCGGAACCAGTCGTCTATGATTGCCGGAAACGCAATAGCTTCGGGGGAGCCGGGATTTCGAGAGCCGGGAGACGTACGAGGCGTTTCTTGGGGGGCTCGAGGAGCAGCTCAACGCGGGTCGGCGGGAGCGGTTCGGGTCCGGGGCGGCCAGGCACTACCTGGAGATTCTGCACTTGGCAGCACGGGAGAGCGAAACGGCGCGGTGGATGAGGCCCTCCGGCGGTTGCTTGACAGCGAAGAGGATCTCACGGCCGCGGCGGTGCGGCGTTTGGTGGTGGCCGAGGCCCCTGCCCCTGCGGGCGTGGAAGACCCGACCCGGCCGCCGGCACGAATCCTGACACCCTACGAGGTGTACGTGAAAGGCTACAAGGTCAACCTATCGTCGTGATCCCGGTGGGTCGGCTGGCTGGAAAAGGACCAGGAGATCCCGGCTCAACCCTCAAGCAGAAACCCAGTCCGCGTGTCCGCTTGAAACCCGTGGCAAGACAGTGTTGCGGTTCAGGGAGGCACGTCCATCCTGCCGGCGACGGACACCGCCAAGTCGGGGTCCCAATCACGCCCACCAGGAACACGGTTCTGAGTTTCATGAAGACCGGCACCGGCCAGGCTTGCCGCCCGGGTCGTCAGGGCTCAGAAGCGACTGGTTGCCAGCCTCCCCCGAGTGCTTTGTACAGAGTGATCGCGTGTAAAGTGGTGTCCGTTGTGCTCTGGACGAGTTGCACTTGAGTTGCGTAAAGCGAGCGTTCAGCCTCAAGGACGCTCAGGAAGTCAGCGACACCCGCGACGTAGCGTTCATTGGCTAAGATGACCGCCCGGCGGTTGGCGGCAACGGCGTCGGCCAGATGGCGGTACCGCACGTGCTCCCGCTGGTAGGCAGCCAGAGCGTTCTCCACGTCTTCCAGGGCCGTCAATACGGTAAGCTCATATCGAGCCAAAGCCTCCTGTTGAATCGCGTCTTGCACCTCGATGTTGGCCCGAATCCGCCCGGCGTCGAGGATCGGCCAACTCACGCTTGGTCCGACGGACCAGAACAGGCTCCTGCGGTCCAGGAAATGCTGCATGTCGTGGGTTTGCGATCCAAATGAGCCGGTGAGAGAGAATTTGGGGAACAAGTCGGCAGTGGCGACGCCGATTTCAGCGGTGGCGGCGGCTAATTGGCGCTCGCTGCGACGGATGTCCGGCCGGCGGCGCAGCAGCTCAGAAGGCACGCCCACCGGGATCGGCGGCGGAGATGCCGGTATTCGCGCCTCTGTCGAGAGATCTGCCAGCAGCGTGCCGGGGTGCTCGCCGAGCAGCACGCCGAGTCGGTGCACCGCCTGTCTGAAGTATGTCTCCAGCGTAGGAACCTCAGACTGGGTCGAAGCCAGTTGCGCTTTGGCCTGGGCGACGTCGAGTTCGCTCGTGAGTCCACCGTCGAGCCGGATCCGGGTCAGGTCCAACGTTTTCTGTTGGGTCGCGATGTTCTCGCGCGCAATCGAAATCTGCCGCTGGTAACCACGGGCCTCAACGTAGTTGCGTGCCACTTCGGACAGCAGCGTGACCAGCACATCCCGGCGATCCTCTTCGGCTGCGTCGATTTCTGCCTCGGCGGCTTCCACGCTCCGGCGGACCCCGCCGAAGATGTCGAGTTCCCAGGTGGCGTCAAAGCCCACCTCGAAGAGATTCTGAGCCCGCACGGTTCCGTTCGCCCCCCCGCCGTCGTTCCGGTCAAGTGCGCCTGAGACGGCATCGCTCACCACGTCGCTCGCAAAGCCGGAGGGGTCGAGGGAACCGTTCGCAATAGCAGACCCGGTCGCGTCCGAAACGGCGTCGAGCAACTGCCCGCCTACACCGGAAGAATCGCCCGAGGTCTCCGGTTTCTCATTCAGGCTTGTTCCTTTGTAGTTGTACGAGCCGGACAGGTCGGCCTGGGGCCAGAGATCGGCGGCAACTACTCCCCGCTGAGCCCGCGCCTGCCGGACCCGGGCGTTGGCGATCCGTAGATTGATGTTGGACCGCACTGCCCGCTCGATCAGCGCGTTGAGCATG
The DNA here is from genome assembly GCA_964579675.1 of uncultured Planctomycetales bacterium. GTDB lineage: Bacteria > Planctomycetota > Phycisphaerae > UBA1845 > PWPN01 > CAZOIA01. The sequence continues at coordinate 15,378 of CAZOIA010000029.1, forward strand.
GGATCGTTGAGCGTCGTCCACCACTCGGCGACCTCTGCGGGGCGGGTCGTGACAACGCCAGGCTCCGCTTCGCTCCATCGCTCGGGGACTTGCCGCTGTGGAGGTTCATGGTCCGGACCGACAGCGCAACCTGCCAGCCCTACGCACAGCAGCACTCGTATGGGATAAGTTCTCACGTCCAGGCCCGGTCTTCCTGCGAAAAGGGTCACGGGTCCCCTTAAGGAGATGCATTGGCTTGCCCTGGAGTCGCCTGAATCAACGCCTGCCAATTGTCCGTACCATCCGGGAGTCGTCCGAACGACACGTCGATCGTCTGCTCGTCGAAGGTCAGCGTGTCGATGGCCACGTTACCGTTGGCATCGGCGTCGTACAGGCCGATCCCCTCGCTGCCGGCCGACAGCTTGAAATTCGTGTGGGTATTGCCCTGTTCCTCCTGCTCGTCCGCCCAGAACAGCAGGTAGCCGCTCGCGGGAATGGTAACCCCATACGGTACCTGCCATTTCGTCGGATCGTCCAAGTCGTCGGTGAGGTACATCCCGCCCATGTTGACGGTCGAGTCACCTGCGTTGTAGATCTCAATCCAGTCGTCGAACGTCCCTGGCTCGTCCGGATCCTCGATCGTAGTGCCATTGTCGGCCATGAATTCGTTGATGTAGAGTATCCCTGCAGCCGTCGGTTCCGAGGAATCTCCCCCAGCGGTGCTCAGGAACTCGATCGCTGCTGCGTTTCGCTGAGAGACGTGCTCTAACAGATTGTCGAGTGCGGTGTAGAACTCCTGTGGATCGGACAGGAAGCCGTATCCGGGTTGTTCTCCATCAGCTCCTACAACGTGCGGGGCGATCAAGTCATGCGCAGCCTGGAAGCGCGCCTGCGCAGGCTCTACCGCGAATGCACCCTCGATGGTCTCGCGTACACAGGCGACGTAAACGGACCAGTAGACGGGATCGTCCGCCAGGTAGCGAATCAGAGGCCAGTTGTCGCCGACCTCCTCGAGTGAGAGAGACAGACCTCTGCCCATGCCCCCCATGCCACCCATCTCCTCCCCGTCGTTTTGACCATCAATGCCGACCCCGCCGCCGATCATACCGCTCGACATGAACGCCAGGTTGTTGTCCCACGGGATCCAGTTCAGGCGCCCTTCGTTGTCGGGGTTACCGTAAAGGTAGTAATTCTGGGCCATGGTGCCGTAGGTGTCCCAGTTCTGGATGACGGTATTGACGGCCAGCCATCGCAGGAACCCGTCCACATTGAACACAGCCTCCAGGCCCGCGCGCCAGACTACCGGATCGGAGCGATCCGCGTGCAGCGCAGCGATGGCTGCCTCGACGTCGCTCCAATCCGCGTCGTTCTTGTTGGACTCCTTGTCGAACTCGTCCTGGTCGAAGTTGACCCAGTTCGAAGTCGGCTTGTAGAGGTTCCCCCCGTCGTCGCTGAACTGGGTCTCGAGCATCGAGTCATCGGGGATTTCGGTCATCGTGTACAGGCCGAAGTACGTGGGTCCCTCGCCGAAATCGACGTAGATGCGGTAGAAGGCTGTGCTCGGCGCCGGGACGCCCGCCTCGCGGAAGATGTCATGGGCGACCTTTTCGCGCAGGAGCGACGCATCCGACCAGTTGCTGGCTAGAGACAGTTCCTTGAATCCGAAGAACCGCTGATTGTCGATCTCCGGGTGCTCGTCCTCGAACTCGTCGAAATCCAGACGCAACGGAAGCTTACCGTTGCCGCTGACCCAAGTGGACATCAGCGACGACTGACCCTTATACCGGATACCGACATACCACCACGTGCTGCCCTCGAACTGGAGAAAGCAAGGCACGTAGACCGGATTCTCCATGCCGATGAGCATTCCACCTGGGTTACCATCGAAACCGTCCTCGGGGGGAGTCGCCGGGATATCCTCCGGGGGCTCCGGCAAACCGTCCGGCATACCGCCGGGCATACCCTCGGGCATGCACACCAGTCCCTCGTCCGTAGCCGTGCAGGAGCCCCCCATGCTCATCAAGCCCATGTTCACCGTGCACGGATCGCCCTCCTGAAGCCCTGCGCACGCGTCGAACATCTGCTGAGGAGGTGCGCCACCACCCGGCGGAGCGCCTCCGCCACCGTCCGGCGGCACGCCTCCTCCACCAAAGCCACCGCCACCCCCCGGAAAGCCCCCGCCTCCGTTGCCAAGTCCGGGATCGCCGTACAGTGCGACCATGTTATCCTGCATAGCTTGCCAATCGCTCGATGCGATCGTGATGTCCAGCCGTTTCACTTCATTGTCAGGAAAGACGACGGCGTAGTCTGCGTCTGCATCGTTGCTGTGCGAATCCCCCATCCAGCCCAGGGGGCGCCCGTTCTCACCCAGTTCTGGAAGGGGTAGCTCGAGGTCGTTGGTTGAGACGCCCTCGCCGCCCGCGGGTATCACATCGTCGACTGTCGGCATCGCGTTGCCGCATCCCATCTCCAGCGCCGCTGAGGCAATCGCGATCAGAAGAACTGCTGAGAAACGCCTCTTCATGACTCACCTCGATTTCGACAAAAGCGTTATGAGATCTCCAAACGTGTGGTCATGGGCCGCGAACGCCCACCAGTTCGTCGCACAGGACCCTCAATCCGGGAGGAATGGCGATCCTGATCGGCCAGCCCCATTCGGGCACTGCCGGGTTTTGCCACAGCCGCGTCGGCAATTGCTGCACCGTCGGTCCCACGGCGACCACCTGCGCGTCTGCCACCTGCCACGGGCTGCTCTCGCGAACCACTTCCAGCCGCACCGGCGCGCCGGCCTGGAGTTGATCGGCCTGCGCGGGTGTGGCATAGGCGATGACCTCAGACGGCCGGGCGGCCGTCACGGTCAGGATCGGCTCGCCGGTCAGCAGGGCCTCTCCCACGCCGCGCAGCAACTCGCTCACGACACCGTCCATAGGGCTGGTCAGCACCAGCATCGAGCGATCCACGGACAGTTCTCCGATCCGCCGTTCCTGCACCGTCAATGCCGCTCGTAGAGGTTCCAGAGCTGTGTCCAGCGTCGGAGGAACAGGATGGTGTTGAGCAAATGTCTCTTGCCGTTGTCGCGCCGCCTGCAGGTCGAGTTCTGCTTGGGTAAGAAGGTTCTCGTTCTCAGCTATCTTTTTCTTTAACGCTGCGTATTCCGCTTCCGCTGATCTGGACTGGAGCTCGGAGACGGCGCGTTTCTCGTACAAGCTACCAAGCAGATCAGCCTGAATGCGCAGGAATTCCGACGTGATTCGATCCGTCTCCAGTGACACGCGCAATTCGAGCTCGCGCAGTCGGCTTCTCTCGACGTCGATAGCGAATCGTCTCGCCTCTGCCATCTGGTCGGCTTCCTGGAGCGCCCTCTCGGCGGTGAGACGACCCTCCACTGACACCAGTTCAGCCTGCAGGCGGGCGGCCTCGGCTGCGGCCGTTGCCACCTCGGCTTGAATCCGATCGTCCTGGAGCACCGCCAATCTCTGGCCCGCTTTTACCGGGTCAAACAACTCGACTGGCATCATTCGCAGCCGACCGTTCGTCAAGGCGGCAACCTGACGTTGCTCACCCCGGGCGATGCCCACCAATTCACAGCGCTGCGCCCGATGAAAAAACAACCAGCCCGTTGCCGCAACGGTTGCCAGCCACACGACAATCGGGACCGCGTGCCGACGCCAGCGTCCACTTGTATACCTCTGCCAGTTCGTCGCCTGCGCCATGTTCCTAAACCTCGAGCAGCTCCTCTTGCATCGTCAGGGTGATGTCCGAGATTCCGGGTACTCCGTCCAACGCGGAGAGCATCTCTTCGTTGCGATTCCGGTCACGTATCATGAGCTGATAGGCGTACTCCGCTCCGTCGGCATGGGGAGTGTCCTGGACCGAAATCAGCGAGAAGCCGCTACAGAAGCGTTTGAGAACTGCAGGCAGCGGATGGTCGTTTCCCAGGGAGCCCCTCAGATTGAACCGCAGGAACGCGTTCTGCGGGCGATGCGAACCGAACGAGATCAGATGAAGGTACACGGCAATCGAAGCCAGGGTGGCCGTGCCGACTATCGCGATAGGATAGCGCTGCGATCCGGCAGCCATGCCGACGACCAGAGAACAGAAAATGAAGGCAATGTCCCGCGTGTCCTTGATGATGTTGCGGAAGCGGATGATCGCCAATGCTCCCATCAACCCGAACGCGGTGACGATGCTGTTGCCGATCACCGCCATGACCATCGCGACGACGACCGTAATGAGGATGAGCGACTGGACGAACGACCTCGAATAGGACAGCCCGCTGTGCGTGCCGTAGTAGACCCATGCCAGCACTTGTCCCAGCACAAAGGCCAGGAGCAGCGAAAGGAGCACGCTTTCCGGCGTGAAGATGCTGCCCCGGACGGGACCGCCATCAAAAAAACGCCATAGCTGGTCCATCGAGACTCCCTCGTGCGACCGTCGGGCCGCAAAAACGCAACCCGGAGGCGCGCTTCACAAGCCGGGCGTACTTGGACAGGGATCTGCTCTGAAGGCCGAAACATCGGATCATCTGGCTCAACCACGCCGGACACCATTCGGTGAACTTGATTTCCAGGATGACGCCGTGTCGCGGCAGTCGCTGCCATCCATCGTCATCCAGGCGTACAGTCGGTGTGTATGTCACATTGAAACTCAGTTGGCGGTCGAAGGTGACACGCGTACGGTCATTGCAGAGCCCTACAAACGCCTGCCGAAGATATCGCACACGCAGCGTCGGCTTGGCGTTGATCAGCCTCTGGTAGTGCAGGAACTGGTCCAGGGTCCTGGATGCTTCGGTGCCGTCGCAGGGCGCCCGGCTGGCCCCCGCCAGCAGGGCTGCCACTGCGTGGTCCTCCACCCGCGCCCGATTCTTCACGATGATGCGGTTGATCCGCCGCTTGATCTCGAAAAAACGCGGTTCATCAGGACTGTCGCTGTAGCTGCGAATGCGCAGCTTGAACCGATTCTTGACTCCCTCCAGCGATTCCCGGCAAAGCCGCAGATCATCCGAGTCCAGGTAAAGACTTACGAGCGGATACGACCCATCGATACAGTATGGATCCGGACGCATGTACGGGCGAATGTGCTCCAGGATAAGCGCTGCTTGTACCTCCGTGATGAGGTACTTGAACTCGTGGCGACACCACGGCGTCTTGTCACCGTTCTGCATCCGAGCCATTGCCAGAAGGCTCAGCCAAAGACAAGAAAGACGATCCGAGCACCCATTGAATGGCCCGCTGGCCAGGCGTACGACCAAGGTGACCTCTTATGGTCTCGCTGCCGCATTGCGTCAGCACTTGTCCTGCGGGTTTCCTCGGACGGTGCCTGTCAAACCGCGAGATCGTGGTACGGCCCACGACCAGCAGGGTCAGGCAAACAGGATTGACGCCGCCAGCTCCAGATAAGGCGAGGTCTCGGAACGCGCCCTTCGCTCACTGTCAAGTATTAGCGAAAGCCACGTAAGCAGTTGGCAAGCAGCGCGCAAATTACTGTAAAGAACTGTAAAGATCGCCGTGCGGCTCGAGTGCGAGGCGAAGCTCTGCACATGCACAACACCCTTGCGAAGAGACACACGTCCTTTTCGCCGGACAACGATGACCGGGCTGCGCGGGTGTGCAGATGCGATTCTCCCGTGACAAGACGGGTGACCCCGCAAGTACTCACGAAGGCAATGCTGCGGTGCCTGTTGTGGGACGCCTGGACATGAAATCGAGACTTATGGACACACGGAGCCTTGAAGGCATGGTCAATGCCGGGGGTGAAGGGCCTGCACCGTCGCCTTCATTGAGACGGCATCTCGTTGCGGAAATGGGGCAAGGGTGGACAGCGAGGAGGCATTGCGACGGTGTCGGAGCCATCCACCCTGCAAGCCGATTGTGCCCTCACCGTTTCTTAAGCGTTACTCCGATGCCTGAACCGCCCAACTTGACAAACAGGGTCTCAAGCTCGGGATTCGTGGTAATCGCCTTTACGTAACGGGGGTCCGCCTGATGTGCGTTCATGTTGTGGGCCACGATGAGACCGCCGGGGCGCACCAACGGGAGCAGCTTTTCGAGGTAATCGAGGTAGCCTACCTTGTCCGCGTCCAGGAACAGCAGATCAATGGGATCCTTTAGCTTGGTCACCTCTTGGTGAGCGTCGCCCTCGACCAGAGTCACGATCGAGTCTACGCCGGCACGCTTGAAGTTCCTACGGGCCAGTGCGGCGCGCTCGGCGTCAATCTCGAACGTGGTCAGCTTGCCGCCGGCGGTCCGCAGGGCAAGGCACAGCCAGATCGCCGAATATCCGTGGGACGTGCCGACCTCCACCACGTTCCTGGCAGCGACGCTTTCGGTGAGCAGCCGCAAGTAACGACCGTCATCACGGGGGACGCTCATCATCCCTCGCCGCTCGTTCTGATTCATGTCGTCCAGCACGGCAAGGATCTTCTTCTCGGCGTTATCCTTGGCCAGCGGCGACGAATCGAAGGTGAGCTCTCCCACCCCGGCGCGGTCGCCCGGCGGACCGCCGGGACCACCTCTCATGCCGCGCCCTCGGCCGCGGGGACCACTCATGGCCGGTCTTCCCGGGCCGCCGAATCCGCCTGGACCGCCGGGCTGTGAGGGGCGATACTCGTCCGCCGTCAACTTGCCGTCGCCGTCCGTGTCAAGCTCTTTCAATGCGGTTGAAGCCTTGGCGATCTCAGCCGCGTCGATCGCGCCGTCGTCGTTTGCGTCGAGCACCGCAATGAGGCGCGACGGAGGCATACGCCAGCCTTCAGCGCCGGGATTGCCTTGCGGGTCTCCCGTACGCTGCCGAGACCGCTGACCGCGGTCGGGTGGACCGCCAGCTTCTTGGGCGTTGGCCGGCCACGACGACAGACCGATTACCAGCGCCAGGGCCATTGCCATCCTTCTCATGTTGGGGTTCCTTTCGTCTGGGGGGTTTCCACTCGGTTGAGCCGTTTCCATGGACCTCGATTCGCCAGGCAGAACGCCCGGAGCGGACAAATATTGCGTGGACCCGCCGCGCCGGGCGGCTGGCTCTTCACGGCGCGGGTCACCAGTTCCCGGCAAAAGAAGGCTGCTGCTACGCGGTGCCGCGTGTCGCAGGCAAACTGATCCCCACCAGGAGGCCGCCGTCGGGGGCGTTAACAGCCGAGATCGCTCCCCCATGCAGGCGCACCGCTCGCTGCGCGATGGCCAGGCCCAAGCCGACGCCGCCGCTCTGCCGGTCGCGGTCATCACCCACGCGATAGAAAGGCCGAAACATCTCCTCGATCGAACCGTCGGCCACACCAGGGCCATGGTCCCGCACGGTGACAGTGGCGCGTGATTCGCCGCTAGGTTGTCCACAGACGAGTGAGACGTCAACCTGCGTACCCTCGGCGGTATACCGTATGCCGTTCCGAACGACGTTCTCGATCGCGCTGCGCAGAAGCTCGTGCCTGCCGGTTGCCGTACACTCATCACAGCGGAGCAATCCCACTTCCCGGTTGCAGCCTCGCGCTTCAAACTCAGCGTCCGCGACGACCTCCCTCACCAATGCCGCAAGGTCAATCCCCATCTCCTCTCCCGCCTTCGGGCCCTCTTCCAGGCGGGCAAGCATCAGGAGGTGCCCGATGAGTTCATTGAGACGCTGGGCTTCGCGCTCAATCCGGTCCAGATCGCTACTGACTTCCGGCCCTGTTCGCTGGCGGATCAGGCCTAGCGCAACGTTCAGCCGAGCCAGGGGAGAACGCAGCTCGTGAGACATGTCTCTCAACAACCTTCGCTGGGCCAGAACCAGCGACTCGATCTGCTCGGCCATGAAATCGAAGTCCCGCCCCAAGTCGCCCATCTCGTCGCGTCGATTCTGCACGGCGGCTCCGACGCGTACCGCCAGGTCGCCGTCCGCGAGTTTCCGGGCCGAGGTACGCAGTCTTCGCAGGGGACCAGTCAGATAACGAGCCAGCCCGTAGCACACGATGCCGGACATAAGAACCACAGCGGCCAGGATCAGCACGAGGATCCGCGGCTGTGCCAGCAGGAACCCCAAGGGGCCGCCAGCAAACGGGCCGCCATCCTCACCTGATGGTGGTCGGGGCGGCAGGCCGGCCACGAAAATGTAGCGCTTTCCGCTTGGCCCCGGGACGCGCGAGGCGACGAACATCAAAGTGGCCGAACGGCGCATCGTCCCCTCGCCGGTTTCCCGAACTCGCTCGGCCGCCTCCACCGCTTCGGGCGGCACATCCTGCCCGGATACCTCCGCGCCCTGCCCATCAAAGACGAAGCCCCGGAATCCCGCGTGGCGGCTCCACCGCTCCAGATGCTGGCGCAGAGCCGCCGGACCGTTCTCCTCCAGTATTTCCACCGCGACGTAGCCCGCCGGGTTCTTCAAGTGCCTCGCCATGGCACGCAGGCCTTCCTCTCGGGGATCCAGGTACGCGTGCAGCGACACGACAGCAGCACCGGCGACCAGGATCATCGCCAGCCAGAACCAAACGAAGATCTTGATGAACAGGCTTCGCATCGCGATCCGACCAAGTGCGACGTTCATTCGGCGCAAACGGGCTTATCCCCGTTCCTCCGTCGAGTTATCGCTGTCCGACGAGGCAGCCGGGAGCCTATAGACGTACCCAAGCCCGCGTACGGTCTTGATCCGTTCGTGCTGGCCGCTCATGTGGCCGAGCTTCTTCCGCAGGTTGCTGACGTGCATGTCGAGACTGCGATCGTACGGCATCAGCCTGCGCCCCAGGACGGTCTTGGAAAGCTCATGGCGCCCGATGACGCGCCCCGCGGCACGCAACAGCGCTTCCAGGAGAGTGAACTCCACCCCGGTCAGCTCCACGGGCCGCCCACCACAACGAACCGTGCGACCACCCGGGTCCAGTTCGACGTCACCGACAATCAGTGTCGAGACTCCAGGTGCCGTACCTGCCGCTGAGGGTACTCTGGCCGTCCGGCGGAGAATCGCGTGAATCCGCGCGACGAGTTCCCGCGGGTTGAAGGGCTTGGGCAGGTAGTCATCGGCGCCGATCTCAAGCCCGACGATCCGGTCTACGTCCTCGCCTCGCGCTGTGAGCATCAGCACCGGCGTGCTGGAGCGTGCACGGATGCGACGCAGGACTTCGAACCCATTGAGGCCAGGCAGCATGACGTCCAGCACGATCAGCGCGTGCCCGCCTGACAGTACACGTTCGACACCTTGCTCGCCGTCGTGGGCTGCTTCAACCTCGAATCCCTCCGGCCTGAGGTACTCTGCGACCAGTTCGCACAACTCGGCATCGTCATCGATGACGAGCAAACGGCCGGCGAAGGGTTCCGTTTTCCTCTCGGACATCTCCAGGCTCTCTGAGGACCTGCCAACACATTGTAGCTGTGACGACGCCATGAAGCGAACGTCCCCGTGTAAAGAAACGTCAACGAGGTTTACCGATGTTTACACGTGGTTGACCGACGCCTTACGTGGTGCGTGTCATAATCGCAGGCCGGGACGTATGTATGCTCCATCGCGAGGCAGCGCGATGGCCAGTGGCATCCACGATTGATGAACAGGATGTGCCCATTCCCCGGTGGCAGTGGAATGTCGGGTCCACTTGGCGGAAGGCGAAACGGCCCATCCCACATGCTCGACCATCTAACTCAGCGAAGCCGTCGGTTTGATGCCCTCGTGGAGGCAACGGAAAGCCTTTCTCTGCGGAGTTGGATCCCAGGACGGTTTGAGTTCACGGCCCCCTGGGGAATCCGCGTGACCAGCCGTTTGGGATGGTTCTATCTGGCAGCGGGCCAGGCCTGCCTCGTTCAGGTCGAAGGTCACGAGGTACGGGTATCCCTGGCGGCTGGCGATCTGATCGTGGTGCCACAGGGGCGCGCACACGTACTTCGGGACGGCGCCGATAGTCCAACTACTCCCATCCAAGACCTGCTGGGGCCACATCACTTTGAGCGGCGAGAACCGGTTCTTCACGGCGGAGGCGGGGCACTGACACAGTTGTTTTGCGGGTGCTTCCTCCTGGACGGCCTGGAACGGACGCCCTTGTACGCCGCCCTGCCTCCAGTCATTCATATCAAAGGAGAAAGGCGACAGCCACTGCCGTACGTGGATCACATCGTGTGCCTCATGGGGCAGGAGGCGGCATCCGAGGAGCCCTGTGCCCAGGCAGTCGTCAATCGACTCGTACGTATCCTCTTGATCAAGGCGGTCAGCGGCTATATGTCGGAGCTGCCACAAGGCAACGCAAACTGGCTGGGTGCCCTTGCCGACGCCGATATTGGGCGGGCACTCGGGCTCATGCACGCCCAGCCTGACGCCCCCTGGACGGTGGCCTCGTTGGCCAAGCAGGTGGCCGTGTCGCGCTCCACGTTCTCCGCGCGGTTCAGGAAACTGGTGGGTAAGCCGCCTGTGGAGTACTTGACCGAGTGGCGGATGCAGAAGGCCGGTTCTCTCCTTCGGACGACCCGGGCCGGGGTGAAAGAAGTGGCGGCGCAGGTGGGCTACGATTCTGCGGCCGCGTTCAGCAAGGCGTTCACGCATTGGGCAGGCACTGCACCGGGTGCTTATCGCCGGGCGAGCTATGACGCCGCGGCTTCGCATCCTGCCCGCATGCCCCCCATATAGCGTAACGGACGTCGCTCCGCCATGCCCGTCGCGGCTACGGACGGTGCGTACTGTTCGACAGCACGCGCGTGCGCCATCACGCCTGCTCATTCACCATGGGAAGAAAACCGGCCAGCAACAGGGACCAGTCCGTCGGCCCGTCTGTGTTGCCCAGGTACTCGATCAGGGTTCCACCCTGGAACTGGCCCGTCGTGCCGCCGATGCCCTGTACCTCCTGGTCAAACGCCGTGCTCGATTCCATCCCCGATTTCATCTCCTCGTCGAAGGCATCAATGTCCAGGCCGTACTTCTGAAGGATCTCATTGACGATTTCGCGGAGATCGACAGTGTCGTCCGAATTGCTGAGAGTCGATAAGATCGCCGACTGAATCTCGCTGGTGACTTCGTCCAGCTTGGACGAATCCAGCCCGGCAGCCGTCAATGCGTCCCCCAATTTCCCGTCGAACCCGTTCGGGCCAGCGGCCCCTGGGCCGCCAGGAGGCGGCCCGGGGGGCTTCGATCCCATCTCGGGCTTCATCTGTTCCCTTAGCTTGTCGGTGTCGACACCGTAGTTTTGCAGCGTTGCCTCGACGGCCTGGCGGACGAGCTCGCGAGGATCGGCAGCTCCGTTCGATTCACTGAGAGCCGTCGAGATGGCCGCGCGGATCTCGTTCCTGACTTCGTCCAGCCTGGCGGGATCCAATCCCGCTTCGATCAAGGCTTCCTCGAATCTGCTCTCGAACTCGGCCTGCCGGGACTCGTCAGGCTGCGGAGGCTGTGTCAAGGTGACGTCCTCCGTGCTCTCGGCTTGTTTGCGGGCGAGCTGTTGGAGAATCTGAAGGAGTTCCGAACTCGAAGAACTGGTGACTCCTGCGATGCTCGTCATGTTCAGTTCCTTTCCAGATGAGGACACTCGGGCACAACGCCGGCGGCTCCGTGGGCACGCCAAGAGCATCCCACGGCCCGGCCGCATGCGTATGATCGGCAGGGCCGACGGTTGCGTGCATGTCATCCGGTCCCGAAACCATGTCCAATTGTCTGGCCTTCAAGACGCCCACGAAGACCGGCCTCACAGCCTTCCATGCCCGTTTCTGCCCCAGTAGTCTGGGCGGTCTTTACAGTTCTTTACATAGGGCGCATACCTCTTTACGAGGAAGGCGGGTACAAGTACTTGGGGTGAGGCTTTCTATAGGGACGGCGGGCAGGTGAGGTGAGGCCCCTCCGGCTCCGCTCCCATGGACAAGCGCGCGTGGAGGGAATCGGCCATCGCACGGAGTGTCTCCAGGGAACCGGGTCGTTTGTACAACCTTGCGATGTTCGCGGCGACCGGCCTCCCGGAGCAGCACCGACTCCCATGACAAAGCTCATCGTCGTCATCGTAGCTGCAGGCGTAGTCGGGATGATTGCCTATGGGTGGTCGCATTATGCCGACGGGACGACCGCCCCTGGCGAGATCGCGACCGCTACCGTGACGCGCGGCTCCATCAGCACGGTCGTGGCCTGTACGGGCCGGGTCGTCGCCAACCTGGATGTCGAGATCAAGTGCAAGGCCAGCGGCGAGATCACCAGCCTCCCATTCGACATCAGTGATCCCGTCAATAAGGACGATCTTCTACTCCAGGTCGACCCCATTGACGAGAAACGAATGGTCAGGCAGGCAGAGGCGGCGCTTGCTGCGTCGAATGCGAAACTGCAGACGGCCAGAACGAGCCTGTCCGTTGCCCGGCGCGACCTGGAAACCGAACGGCTCCGGGCCCGGGCCAACCTGAAATCCGCCGAGGTTCACGCTAGGGATGCTCGAGCCAAAGCCCAGCGGATGAAGGAGCTCCTGGCCAAGAAGCTGGCCAGCCCGGAGGATTGCGAGACCGCCGAAACCACTGCCGCCCAACTCGAGGTTGAACTCGAGCTCGCTCGGATCCGGCTGCAAGAACTCGAGACCCAGGAGGAAGCCCTGGACCTCAAGATCCAGGAGGTGGAACTGGCGAAGGCACAAGTCTTGTCGGACGAGCTGAACCTGGGGATTCGGGAGAAGAGTCTGAAGGACACCACGGTCGTCTCGCCGATCGCGGGGGTCGTATCGAGCCGTGAGGTCCAGATTGGCCAGATTATCTCCTCCGGGATCAGCAACGTCGGCGGCGGCACCACGACCATGGTCGTCTCCGACCTCTCACGGATGTTCGTGCTCGCCTCCGTGGATGAGAGCGATATCGGTGAGGTGAAAGTGGGGCAGGCAGCCACGATCACGGCCGACGCCTTTTCGGGCAAGTCCTTCGAGGGGCGGGTCGTCCGGATCGCGACGCAAGGCGTCAATCTCTCGAACGTCGTCACGTTCGAGGTAAAGATCGAAGTGACGAGCGAGGAGAAAGCCCTGCTCAAACCGGAGATGACAGCCAATGTCGCCATAATCACGGTGCAGAAGGAGAACGTGCTCATTGTTCCAGCCGAGGCCGTCATCCGCAGGACCGGCGAGTACTTCGCTGAGATTGCCGGCGGCCCGGCCAAGGAAGAGCGAAAGGTTCAGGTCGGCCTCAGGGATACGGAGAAGGTGGAAATCCTCAGCGGCCTAGCAGAGGGCGACCGGATCGTCGTGCACAAGGAGACGACGGACAGCCGCTGGAACGCGAAGAAGGATATGGGTCCACCTCCTCCCCCGATGATGCCACCTCCCGGGGGAAGGGGGCGGCGATGATCATTGAGGCCCGCAGCCTGGTGAAGCACTACATCGTAGGTGAGGCATTGGTCCGGGCCTTGGACGACGTCAGCCTCAGTGTGGATCCCGGCGAGATGGTCGCCATTGCCGGTCCGTCCGGGAGCGGCAAGAGCACCCTCATGCACATCCTCGGATGCCTGGATCAGTCAGACCAGGGTCAGTACATCCTGGCCGGCGAAGACGTCTCCACGCTCAAGAGCGACGACTTGGCCGACATCCGCAATCGACGGATCGGGTTCGTGTTCCAGACCTTCAACCTGCTGCCGCGATTGAGCGCGCTGGAAAACGTGGAGCTTCCGCTCTTGTACGCGGGGCAGCGCCACGCAAGGGAGCGGGCGTCGGAGGCGCTGAAGGCCGTCGGGTTGGGCGACCGGATGAGCCACAGTCCGAGTCAGCTCTCCGGCGGGCAGCGGCAGCGAGTGTCCGTCGCTCGGGCCCTGGTCAATGATCCTGCTCTGGTCCTCGCCGACGAGCCCACCGGCAACCTCGATACGAAAACGGGCGAGGAGATCATCGCCCTGCTGGCCAGGCTCAACGCGGACGGCCGCACGATCGTGATCGTCACCCATGATTCCACCATCGCGCGACGGTGCCGACGGCAGATCCATATCCGCGATGGGCACATCGTCAACAGCCCCTCATCAAATGGCCAGCAACGGCCTTCGCAGCGGTAGTCGGGGCTCTGGTGCCGGACCCAACCGGCTCTCGCCGGGCGACAGCGTGCGAGACGTTCGCGTAGTGCTCCTCGGGCTCGAGCCGGGCGGCACGGCAGGCGGACTGCGTCACCGCCGGGCCGAGAGCGGCGCTCGCCTCGATTTTGCGTGGATGGGTCGATACGATTCTCGACATGCCGATTACCGAGACCGTCATTCGGGCGAAGACCACCGCCGGGGAAGTGGATTTCACGGTTCATGCTGTTTTTGAAGCGGCTGGGGATCTGGTATTTGTCGACGAGGTTGAACAAGCCCTCTTGTCGGGTGAGATTATCGAGGACGATACCAAGAGAAGCCGTTGTCTCGTCTGCAGTCGGGTGGCATCAGCGGGCTTGTTGCATGTGGTGATTGACTATTCGGACTGGCTGGTTGATGCCGACTCCGGTCTGGTTGTCGTTACCGTTTATCGCCCGGATCCGAATCGGTGGATTGACGGACGTGTTCGCAGACCATAGAATAGAAGCATGGCAAGGAAGTGTTGCGACCAATGTGGACAGCCGATGACGTATGGCCCGGCCGACATCGAGGAGCAGGTCCGCGGCGTACGCGTGCGGATGCGATGTGTGCCCGCATGGAGCTGTCCCGCTTGCGGCCAGCAGCAAGTGACGCTGCCGGTCGCCCGGTACCTCTCTGAATACCTCCGGCGGTTGCTGGCCGATCCACCGACTCCTCCCCAGGATCTCGAGCACCCGCTGTTGCCTACGGAAGTAGTCTTTGGCTCCGGCTGAAGTTGCAGGCGGCGACCGGAACCTGGGCGTCCCTGGCCTTGGCTTTCTTGCCCTTGAACGCCTCACGCACTGCGTCACGTGGTGCGGAAACCCGCAACCCGAGACCCGAACGCCGACTCATGACCCGCTGCATCGGTCTGAGCGGGGCCGTTGACGGCCGCCTGCCTTTCGTGGTATCTCTTGGTCATGGCACGCAAATCCCAGTCAGGCCCAAGCCCCGCGGCGCCGACACGTCGACACGTTCTTCCCCAAGCTCAGGTGATCGTCGCCCTGACGGTGCGGGAGATACTCGACGAGGAGATCGCCAAAAAGCTGGCGTAGCAAGAACGTGCGGGCATCGCCCACCTACCCTGCGTGGGGCCGCGCCGCGAACGAACATGGTGGGCAGTGCCCACTCTACACAGCTACATGGCTAACGCGGAATGAAACCAGCCAACACGGCGTATTTCCTCAACGTGCTCTTGATCTGGTCGCGCACTGTCGCGGGTGTGATCCGGTTGGCGGCGAAGACTTTCAGTTCAAGCAGCGATGTCCGTTCTGCGCTCGTGGGTCTGTCCACGCCGACATCTGCCAGGACTCTGCTGCTCGCCGTCTTGATCTCGCGTTGCGCATCAGCGGTGAAACCAAGCTGACTGTACAGTGCCGCAAGGCGTTGGCACACCAATGCTTGCTGTGCGGGGATGTCCGCATACCACCTATTCACAGCCGTTTTCTCGGCGTCCCGCTCCTTGAGAGGTCCGAATGCGGTGTCTGCCCAGGTCCCGGCGACCAAACGATGCAGATGCACGGTTTGCCACCGATCAGTTGAAGTCTTTGGTACGACGTAGGCTGGGTCATCAAGCGAACGGCAGATCGGTTGGAGATAGCTAATCGGCAGCGGTACCACACGCATGTCAAAGTAGAGCCGCGCTTTGTTGAGTCCGGCCAGCGTGTCGGAGTTCCGATCCTCCTCGACCAATCGCTGCTCAAACGCCGACCAGTTGAGGGTGTACCCCGGCACCGGGTTGGCGAAATGCTGCACCCGTTCGATGCTCTGACCGTCTGCGACGGGCCAGACCTGTATCAGGCGATAGTCTGAAATATCGCCAAGTCTCGGCAACTGGTCCGAGAGTCGATCGCCGATACGCTTAATCGCGTCGCCAATCGTTGTTGCTTCGTCGCACTCCCGGGCGAGATCGGCGGGCATGATCTGGCAGTCAGCGAGTATCTTCCCGCCATTGTGGAACTCGAACGTGGACGAGATGATGTTGGACCAGTCAGGCCGCGGCGGTCCGGTGATGGAAAAATCCCGTTTCGCCAAGATGCGCTGGTTGCGCGACGTCGCCGCCACAAGCTCGTCTCTGAATGCCGCGCTTGTCGTCAACCAGAGGAATAGGATTGGCTTCGGAGGCGCACCGGAGCGATCAAGTGCGCTCAATCGTTCGACGAAGCGCGTTGGTATGTTTCCCTTCTGGGCGACCGATTCCTCGTACTGATCAACCACGTAGATCGCGAGCTCAAGCGGCGAGAAGAGATGGTTCGTCGACTCGATGAACTTGACCAGGGCTTGCGGGTCTTCCGAATCGATGAGCGACCGATCCAGCAGCTGAACGTTCACACTCGGAAGGTGCGTAGCCAACTGCATCGCCGCACACGTCTTCCCAGCGCCGCTCTCACCGTAGATGGGCAGGAACCGAATGCCCTTGGTCACTTGCATGGACGCGTGCTGCCGCTTCACGAGTTCCAGGAGCGCCGGGTCCGGCCGCAGATTGGGTCGAAACTCCGGTTGGAGGTCTTCCCAACGCGATGGCAACAGCGGAGGCATAGCGTAATTGTACCACACATCGACCGTGGGCGCAGACCCATCGGCAGACCTAGGGCCGCGCCGTCACCTGCACGATGTCGCTCCACCCGCGCACCGGCTGGTCCTCGTCGCGGTTGCGGGCACGGTGCACGTGGCGCGACTGGCCGGTGCTATTCTCCGCGCGGGTCGATGATTGGTCAAACCCTGTAGCCGGACGGGGCAGGTGACGCACCCGCGGGAGAACGATCTTGAGCGGTAGCGGAGCGGTAGGGCCGGGTGGCCCATCCATCCCGGTACGCGGGGATGGGTGGGGTCACGATGATGAAGCGGCGGGATACGATGCCGTTCGCTGAGGGTGACACCGAAGCAAAGGGTCCTCTGGGGGGCGCCGTGTCCGGGCGCGAGGTCCGTTCGTTGGCGGTTCCTGCTATGTCGTCGATCATCGCGGCCCCACCCTTTGCTGTTGCAAAGGATGGGCCACCCCGCCCTTCCCTCGACCGCTCCGGGGCGTCGTCACTGCCATCCGTCCCCCGGGCAGCGGGACCATGATGCCTGGAATTGGCACAATGGTGCCGGCGACCGGGTGGGGTCACGATGATGAAGCGGCGGGATACGATGCCGTTCGCTGACGGTGACACCGAAGCAAAGGATCCTCTGGGGGGCGCCGTGTCCGGGCGCGAGGTCCGTTCGTTGGTGGTTGCTGCTATGTCGTCGATCATCGCGGCCCGACACTTTGCTGTCGCAAAGGATGGGCCACCCCATCCGTTCGTTGGTGGTTCCTGCTATGTCGTCGATCATCGCGGCCCCACCCTTTGCTGTCGCAAAGGATGGGCCACCCCGCGCTGATCCGAGCGGCAGCTCTTCTCTCCACCGCTCCGGGGCGTCGTCGCTGCCATCCGTCCCCCGGGTAGTGGGAGCATGGTGCCTGAAATCGGTGCAACGACGCCGGCGGCCCGCCTGCGCGGCCCCTCCTTTACAATTCTTTACACGCAACGGACGCCTCTTTACGAAGACGCCGGTTAGATTGTATGGGAGGGTGGCGGGGGTGTGGGCATACCCATGCTGTTCTGGACCATCGTGAAGCTGTGTCTGCGGAGCCTATGGGCGAATCGCCTTCGCTCCTTCCTGGCCATGCTCGGCATCATCATCGGTGTGGGGGCGGTCATCGCCATGCTGGCCATCGGCAACGGGGCCCGCAGGCAGGTGCTCTCTCGGATCTCCGCCATGGGAAAGAACCTGCTGGTCGTCACGCCCGGGCAGAGCGGCTTCCGCGGCGTTGTCTCGGGAACCATGGAGAGTCTCACCCTCGCAGACGCCGAGGCTCTGTGCGGCGTCACCGGCGTCCTCCGCGTCGCTCCGGTCGTCCACGGCTCGGCGCAGGTCAAGTACGCCAACAGGAACCAGCCGGTTCGCGTGACGGGGACCGCGGAAACCTATTTGCCCATCCGGGACTTCGAGATCGACAAGGGCCGCACGTTCACCGAAATGGAAATCGAAATGAGGGCCCGCGTCGTGATCCTCGGTCCCACAACGGTCGAAAACCTCTTCGGGCTGAATGATCCGCTGGACGAGATGATCAAGATCAAGGGCATCAACTTCAGAGTCATCGGCGTGACCAAAGCCAAGGGCGACCAGGGTTTCTTCAATCCGGACGATCAGGCCGTCGTCCCGTATACGACGGCGATGAAACAGCTTCTTGGCCTGGATCACCTGGGCGAGGTCGATGTGCAAGCGGTGGAGGGATCGGACCCCAGCGCCGTGCAGGAGGCCATCGGCAAGCTGCTCCGCAAGCGTCATCGGATCGAGCCAAGCGCCGATGACGATTTCAACGTCCGCAATCAGGCCGACTTCATCAAGATGGCCTCGCAGTTCACTCAGACCTTCACCTACCTGCTCGGGGGGATCGCCAGCGTCTCGCTGCTGGTCGGCGGCATCGGGATCATGAACATCATGCTCGTGACCGTGACGGAACGCACGCGGGAAATCGGCATCCGCAAGGCGATCGGGGCGAAAGAACGCAGCATCCTGCTCCAATTCCTGATCGAGACGCTGATTATCAGCGGTCTGGGAGGCGGGTTCGGGACCGTGCTCGGCCTGGGATCATCCCGCCTGATCGGGGCGTTCACCCCGTTCACGGTCTCCGTCGAGCCATCAAGCATTCTGCTGGCGTTGTCGTTTTCGGGCGCGGTCGGTATCTTCTTTGGCTGGTATCCCGCTCGGCGGGCCGCCCTCCTTCACCCCGTCGATGCACTGCGATACGAATGAGATGGGCCATGTACTCAGCCCGATTTCTCCTTGTTTACGTGTCGATCTTTGCGTGCGTATCCCTGGCTTCTTGCACGTCGATGGAGACGACAAGTGTCGTGGACTACATTGGCGTCGTTGGCGCCAGGTCCCGGAGCAGGAACGCGGCAAAGAGTCGACCCGCCATGGTCATCACGCAGCCCGCCGTGTCAACATCGAGGTCTGCCTCATTGCCCGCGCCTTTGCAGCTCACCGTGGAAGACGCCATCGTCATGGCGATCGAGAGCAACAGGGAACTGGCGGTCGAACGACTCAATCCGCAAATCAGGCGAACCTTCGAGCAGCAGGAACTCGCGGCGTTCGATCCGTTGCTGACGGCCAGTGCAACCTATCAACGCGAGCGCATCACCCGGCCGCTCACCACCCAGGTTGCCGAAGGCCCGGGTGCCCAAGTCGGAATCCAGGAGTACCTCCCTACCGGCACAACGCTGCAGCTTGACGGCAGCACCAGCGCCCAACAGGGCGCCTCTGGTGAAGATGACGCCTGGACCTCACGCGTGGAACTGAGTGCCACGCAGGCCCTTCTCCGGGGGGCGGGCCTGGCCGTCAACCTGGTCGGCGTGCGACAGGCCCGGCTCGACATCCTGACGTCGCAGTACGAGCTTCGCGGCTTCGTCCAGGATCTGGTGGCCGAGGTGGAGAAGACCTACTGGGATTACGTGCTCGCTCAGCGACAGATCGAGATCGTCCAGAGTTCCCTGGCCCTTGCCGAGCAGCAGTATGAGGAGACGCGGGAACGAATCCGGATCGGAAAGCTGGCCGAGGTCGAGTTGGCCGCAGCCGAGGCCGAGGTCGCCTTGCGGCGCGAGGACCTGATCAATGCCAAGAGCCTACTGGAGACAACGCGGCTCAAGCTGCTGCGGTTGCTGAACCCACAAGATATGGATATGGCTGATGCGCAGATCAGCCTCGCCACGCTGCCGGCCATTCCCGAATCCCCACTGGACGCCGTCGGCCATCACGTCGAGACCGCGATGCGCCTGAGGCCCGATCTCAATCAGGCCCGCCTGCTCGTACAGCGAAATGAGCTGGAGCTGGTGCGGACGCGCAACGGCCTGTTGCCCCGGCTCGACTTGTTCATCACCCTCGGAGCCACCGGCTACGCGGGCTCCTTCGGCGACTCGGTCCACAAGACAGGCGACCGCAATTACGACGTGCTCGTCGGCGTCAGCGGGGACTATCCGCCTCTCAATCGTGAGGCCAGGGCGCAGCATCGCCGGGCCACGCTCGACCGCGATCAGGCTTCCCTGGCTATGGACAATCTTGACCAACTCGCCGAGGTGGACGTCCGTTCTGCCTACATCGAGTTGAAACGCGCCCGGGAGCAGGTGCAGGCGACCGCCGCGACCCGCCGACTGCAGGAAGAGAAGCTTCGCTCGGAGACAGAGAAGTTCCGCGTCGGCAAGTCAACCACGTTGCTCGTTGCCACGGCCCAGCGCGATTTGCTGTCCAGCCAACTGTCCGAGGTCGAGGCGGTAGTCACCCATTTGCAGGCATTGATCGAGCTGCGCCGACTCGAAGGCTCCCTCCTCGACCACTGCGGCGTGTCCTGCCCCGGTGGTGAGCCCGTAAGATGACTACGCTACGTTTGAGGCCTGCCGGCCTGGGGCTTTCCGCGCGCGCACGGGACATGCGGTTGTTGGCAACACCCACTGCCGCTACGCCGCGTCGTTTACGCCGTCCGGTCCCCAGGTGAACGGCAGGATCGGGCTTCGCTGCGCTTCGCCTCGGCAAGCGGCTCCGATCCGCGGTCGTGGAATACCATCAACGCCTCTCGCCCGGACTTTTCTGCAAGAACGGCCGTTCGGCGAGAAAGTCGAACGGCTTTCTCTTGGGCACATGAAGACTTGTGGCGCTGAGGGGGCAGTTCAACGATAGCGAGTCGAGGATCACGTGTTTGCCGGTGATCCTTGAACGCTGGCTCTCCGTGCCCGAACGTACTGTCAGCAACGCCGACCCGCAAGAGATCACCTACTTTCACGCCGGGGTGACAGCTTTCCTGGCACGCGCATCGCAGAGAGAGGATGAACCAATGTGCATTACCTGTGGCGACGGATACTTGCATGTGGTAGATTCCCTATGAAGAAGGCCTGTCGATCAACGACTCATCAAAGCGGCCGACGAGTTGCTGTCCGTGAGTGTTCTCAGCAATTCGGCAAGAAAGCAGCGGAATAGAGGTCTTCTAGAGGGAAACGCGTTCATAATGCGTCTGTTGGTGGCGGATAATCACCGCGTCTTTCGTGAAGGGATGGTGGCACAGCTATCAGGCTGCGGGGAGATCGAGGCAGTGCTGGAGGCGAGCGGCCCGGACAGTGCGGTTCGGGTCTTGGCCATGGAGCGCCCCGATGTGGTACTGACGGATATTCAGATGCCCGGCCACGATGGCTTCGCGGCCTTTCGTGCCATTCGGGCCTTCGACCCCACCTGCAAAGTGATTGTTCTCAGCGGGTGCGAGTTCGATTCCTACATCGAGGAAGCGCTCGCTCTGAACGCCGCCGGCTACGTGCTGACGCGCGACGGCCTGGCGGTTCTCAAGCGGGCCATTCGCAAAGTGGCACGGGGCGGGCAGTACTTCAGCGAGTCGATTATGAGCCGGTTGGGCACGGAAGACGGGCGACTCAAACTGACCAGACCCCGGAGTCTCGCCATCGCGGCCCTCACGATTCGCGAACGGCAGTTGCTGCGGCACCTGGGCATGGGGGCAAGTCTAAAGGAGGCCGCCGCGACCATGAACGTAAGCTACAAAACCGCCGACAACCAAAAAGCCAGCCTGATGCGAAAGCTCGGCATTCATGATCGGGTGGAGCTCGCGCGTTTCGCCATTCGCGAAGGCTGGGTCAGCGTTGCCTGATGAAGGACATTCGCCATCCTTGCCGCTTGTCCGCGATGCCTGAGCGGCACCCAGGGCGGCTGATTCTCTGTGTGCGGGGCCCGAAGTCGCCCCATTGTCAGCGTTTGGCGGTGACGCGGGTGGATCTCGTGGATGGGCTTCCGTAGAGCAGAAAGGCAGTTGCCAGCAGGCCGCCGGCCATCATGAGCATCACTGGTCGGCTGGGGGATTCGGCGAAGAGCCCTCGCCAGGGCCAGGGCGGCAGCCAGCGGATTAGCGAGGTGACCCACGCGGGGCGGTGATTCGGCCGCTCCAGATCGGCGGCCAGCGGCGGTTCGGGCAACACGATGTCGAGCGGAGTCAGTTCAGCCGCGGGCCAGTGGACCACCTCCTCGCCCTCGGGCCGGTAGTTGAGTTCCCGCCGGACGATCCGCTGGTTGACCAGAGGGTCGCCAAGCAAGGCGCGAATCTGTGCCTCGTTCCGGTCCGCCTGGGCCTGAAGATCCGCCACCAGAGCGGCCGCCGACCGTTCATGCTCGATGATGTCCTCCGTCTTGCCCCAGATCGGGACCAGCACGCACGGGGCGAATACCGCCATGGCCAGGAAGGTCAGCCACCAGAACATGATCGCGTGAGCGGCGGGGGCGACTGGCCGCGGCGTCTCTGAGTTCATCGGGCAGTCATGCATCCAGGCACCTCCGTGCGCGGAAGGAAGAGGGGGAGAGGCGAAGCCAGAGCAAGGCAGCTTTTGCGTCGCTGTCGCTCATTCTGTAACGTGCTGCTACCTGTTCCAGAAGCAGCCCCCGAAGACGGCCTCCTCCCCGAGGTGTTCCTCGATCCGCAGCAACTGGTTGTACTTGGCGACGCGGTCGGTTCGGCTCGCGCTGCCGGTCTTGATCTGGCCGGCGTTGGTGGCGACCGAGATGTCAGCGATCGTCGTATCCTCGGTTTCGCCGCTGCGGTGGCTGATGACGGCCGTCCAGCCGCTGCGCATGGCCAAGTTGATCGCGCTGAAGGTTTCGGTCAGCGTACCGATCTGGTTGACCTTGATCAGGATACTGTTGGCGCTATTCTCCTTGAGCCCGCGGGTCAGCCGCTCGACGTTGGTGACGAAGATATCATCACCGACCAACTGCACTTTGTCGCCGATCTTGGCGGTCAGCCGAGCCCAGCCGGACCAGTCGTCCTCCGCCAGACCGTCCTCGAGGCTGCGGATCGGCCACTTGCCGCACTGGGCTACCCAATAATCGGCCATTTCGTCGGAACTGATGACCCGATCCGGGGCGGAGCTGAAGAAGCAGTATCCTTCCTTACCCTTCTCCTTGGCTGCGTTGTACAGCTCGCTGGCGGCGGGGTCGAGAGCGAAGAAGACCTGCTCGCCGAGCTTGTAGCCGGCCTTCTCGACCGCAGCGGCGATAACCTCGAAGGCCTCGTCGTTGCTCTTGAGATCGGGTGCGAATCCGCCTTCGTCGCCGACCGCGGTGTTGTAGCCCTTGCTCTTGAGCACGGCCTTGAGGTGGTGGAAGATTTCGGCTCCCCAGCGCAGGGCCTCGCGGAAGTTCGGTGCCCCCCAGGGCTGGATCATGAATTCCTGGAAATCAACGGTATTGTCGGCATGCTTGCCGCCGTTGAGGATGTTCATCATCGGGACGGGCAGGACGTGAGCGGCGGCCCCGCCGAGGTACCGGAACAGGGGCAGATCGCTCGCCTCGGCCGCCGCCTTGGCCGCCGCCATCGACACCGCCAGGATCGCATTGGCGCCCAGCTTGCCCTTGTTGGGCGTGCCATCGGCGTTGCGCATCTCGCGGTCGATCGCCTCCTGGTCGGTGGCGTCCATCCCGAGGACTGCCTCGGCGATCCTGGTGTTGATGTTCTCGACGGCCTGGAGAACGCCCTTGCCCAGGTATCGGGTCTTGTCGCCGTCGCGCAGCTCGACCGCCTCGTGTTCGCCGGTCGAGGCCCCGGACGGGACGGCTGCCTGTCCCATGCACTCGTTCTCCAGTACGACCGTCGCCTCCACCGTCGGGTTACCGCGTGAATCAAGGATCTCTCGGCCGCTGACGTGAATAATCTCGGTTGACATTGGGTGCCTTGCCTTAATAAGGGACTCTCGAACGGCTCGCTCGTGCTGAGACCGGCCCGCTGCCGGCGCGAGTGATGCAGACTATACGACCTGCACGACTTCGGTCAAGGTCGGGCCCCTCCGGGAAGAGAACGAGGGGTGCATGACACTTTGGGCGGCTTGTTGGAAGGCGCCGCCCCCAGGTGTTTC